>NZ_JAUBSB010000046.1:0-49700 GCF_036702135.1 Microcoleus sp. LAD1_D3
TGTCAGAAATATCCTTAATCTAGCGCCCATATATTGAGTTACCTTGGTAGACGTATTCCCTGTCTTTACTTATTTTAACATAGTTTGGTTTTTTCGCACCGACTTACTCAAGAAGTTTGTTTTTATCTGTGATTCACGCCTGGGTATTTCTCTTCTCTCGTTGCGCCTTCCCCAAAGATAGCCACACACATCTCCAAGCGAGTAGATGACACTCATCAATCAAATACACCACAAGCTTTCTCAATTCTATAGCTTCTCGGTGTTCTTCAAGAATCTCACAGATTTCTTGGTGCTTTTTTTGACGAGTTCTTCATCACGTTTTGGATTCTTTTTTTGAGATTTTTTCCAGATAAGCTAATCCCCGCTGAAGTGAAAAATTGGTAGTAGCTAGCTTTTGATTGAAATTCAATCTGATATCGCTCTGCTATATGATTTGATAATTCCGATAAATCCCAGTGGTTTTTATTGGTTAACCCTTGGATAATTTCGGCTCGTTCTTCAGGCTTAAGTTGTCCCCTCGAACCCTGATGATTTAAGAGCAACCCTTCACTTCCATGCAACGCATAATTGATTTTCCACTTACTGATAAATCGAGATGATACTCCCAAAATCTTTTGAATGGTTTCGCGGCAGACCCCTTCAATTAACATGCGGATAGAAGCTGAATCTTATAACAGTCCTGGACGCACAGTGTCCGTATATGGTGTTTTCTAGGGGCAATCCCCCCGCTTAAAAGCTCCTACACCTGGGTATAGTGCATAAGTCCTATTATAATAGGAATTAGTTTTGAGGAAAGCAGCAATGTTACAGTACAACTTGCCGAGGAACTTGCCCTCCGCCGATGAACTACCAGACTCAGATGGAACGCCTGTGGAGAACGAACTGCAATAACTAATACCAGGGTTGTTAAAAGCAATCTTGCTTATACTTTGGTCAGAACGCATGGACTGGTTTTTTGGGATAGATATGGGTATTTATCATCACCCCGACGAACCACCCATTGTCCCAGATGCTTTTTTAAGTTTAGGAGTAGAACGGTTTTATGATGAAGAATTGCGTCCCAGTTACGTGCTGTGGGATGAAAATGTTTTGCCGACTTTTGTGCTGGAAGTTGTTTCCCCAACTTATCGCAAGGAATACAGCACAAAACTAGAGAGTTATCAAGATTTAGGCGTACTTTATTACGTCATTTATTCTTCCCGCCGCCGCCGTAAGCCTCATTTGGAAGTACACAAGTTAGTCAATGGGAAGTACGATTTACAGTCAGGAAATCCAGTTTGGATGCCAGAAATAGGTTTGGGAATTGGTTGTGAAAGGGGAAATTATTCTGGGGTGACAAGGGAATGGTTGTATTGGTATGACGGCGATGGGAAACGCTATCTGACACCTGAAGAACAGGTGAAAGAATCAGCCCAGCGCGCCCAACAATTAGCTCAACGATTGCGGGAGTTGGGGGTAGATCCAGATAGTGTGAACTAATTGCAGTCAGTAATTCGCTTTTTGTGATGAGCTTCAGTTGCCCAAATCCACTTTAGTTCTTCTTTTGTTGGGCAGTGCGTGAGTCTCTGTTTTTAAGTGCGAAATCCGGGATTTTTCTCTCATATCCTGTCCGGTTGAATAGTTGTCATTCGCAAAGAAGTGAAGAATCTGGCCATTTCGGCTCTCACGACGACGTGAGAGCTTGACTCATGACAACCAAGCTTTATGGCAAATATTTTGAGAGTATTGTTTAATTCCTTTGAATGCTTCTCGGATCGAGAGCATCGCGCAACCCATCCCCCAATAAATTAAACGCCAAAACAGTCAAAATAATCAGTGTCGCGGGAGGCCAAACCAACCAAGGCTGCAATACTAAAATTGAAGCATTAGTAGACAGAGATAGCAAATTTCCCCAAGAAGGATCGGGCTGTTGAATTCCCAAGCCAATTAAACTCAAAACCGACTCCGCCACAATAAAACCCGGAACCGCCAATGTAGCCGAAATAATTACATAAGTAGCAGTTTGTGGCAAAACGTGGCGGACAATAATATAAATTGGATTGGCCCCCATTGCCCGCGCCGCTTGCACGAATTCTCGCTGTTTAATTGACAGTACCTGACCGCGAATCACCCGCGCTAAACCCGCCCAACTGATAAATGAAGTAATCAGCACAATCAATATAAATCGCTGAGCACTTGTCAATCCCGGTGGCAACACTGCTGCTAGCGCTACTAATAAATAAAGACCGGGAATCGTCATCAAGACTTCGGCGAATCGCATTAAAATACTGTCAATCCAACTGCCGAAATAACCAGATATTCCTCCAATTAACAATCCCAATGGAAAAGAAATTGCTATGCCAACTAAACCGATACTGAGGCTAATGCGGCTGCCATGTACTAAGCGACTGAATTGATCGCGAGCTTGTTCATCCGTACCTAAAAGGTTAATTTGACCTTCTCCTGTAGTACCAAAAAGGTGCCTATTTAATGGCAAAACTCCTAAAAATTTATAGGGGGAAGCTTTGACAAAGAAACCGAGAACAGAGGGTTTTTGCCAGTCTACAATTACCTCGCGAGCGCCCGTATTCGCATCTACTGGGCCCTGAGTAGTCGGATAAACGTGGGGCCCGATAAAGCGCCCGTCTGGGGTGCTTAAATAAATCTGAGTCGGCGGCAGCAATGAACCGTTTAATTGAGAGTCATAGGGGTCGTAAGGTGCCACAAATTCGGCAAAAAGTGCGACTGTATAAAAAATTAACAGTAGCACGGCTCCCAACCGAGCTAGAGGATTTTTTCTAAGATTTCGCCACCATTTCATAAGTTTTTAGGTTTGAGATTTTAAGTGGATTAGTAATAAAGACTAAAGTTCTTTGTAGGGACTTTAGTCTTTTCGTAAATGGACTCAGCCGCCAAAAGTTAATTCCTGACTTATAAAAGTTTTCATAACTGAATTACTTACTACAAAAATTAGACTACTTTTGTTCATCTGCAACCAAGATTATTCTACTTTCATCTTCTGGTATTTTTCCCAACTCCTCGCCGCTAAAAGGATTGTAGAAAAACGAGCCTGTTTGGGGTGGCAATTTGGGATTGAGTACAATTTCTACTATACTTTTTACAACCCCAGTGAGCGGAATTGCCAGGATAACTCCCAACAATCCTCCGACTCTACCTCCTAAAAGCAAAGCTGTGAAAATAACTACCGGGCTCAATCCGGTGAGATTCCCCATGATTCGGGGAGCTACTAAATTATCCTTGATTTGCTGGAGACCGATCGCCACTGCTAAGACTTGCAGCGCTAGCCACCAATCAATAAACGCTACAATTATACTAACAGTGCCAATTCCCAGCGTCGCTCCGATAAACGGAATTATTTCCGTCAATCCTATAAACACGGCAAACAACAGAAAAAACGGAACTTGCAGCCACCAAAAAGCCAGAGTCAGCGAGATCGCCATAAATAGTCCCAGCAATAACTGTCCCGATACAAACCGCTGGAGGTTTCGCTGCAAAGTCTCTGTTAAAACATAGCGAATGTCTGGGGAAAAAATGCTGGTCAAACCCTGCCACACTCTTTGCCCGTCTAGGAGCATATAAAAGGAAATCACCACAATAAAAATTAAGTCCAAGAACCAGTTAACAGTACCTACAACTAAGCCTAAACCCGTACCGGCGATCGCCTGGACTTCTCCCTGAACTCTAGCTGACAGTTGCTGCTCCAATATTTGCACGTCAAACGGTAAATTGCGATCGGCACTCCAGGCTTGAAATTCACCTAGCTGCAGGCGCCCCGACTCCAGCAATTCCGGGAACCTCACCCCCAACTGCCTCGCTTGGCTGAACACCGGCGGCACAATAGTTAAACCGATTACTACTACTACCACACCCGCAGTTAAATAAACCAGCCCCGCAGCTACTCCCCGGGGCAAAAATACTTGCAGTCTTTTTACTGCATAATTTAATAAAAATGCAATGAGTCCCGCGGTTACTAAAATGCTGACCAGTTCCCCAACATAACTGACAGCAGTCAGGGTAAACCATCCCGTCACTAGCACTAGCAGCCAAGTAATTAGAAACTGTTGGAGGGGAGAAAAGAGACTATTCATTTTGATTTTTTTTAAATAAAGTGGCACAACTTTTTCAGCAGATGTGCCGTATTATACAATAAACACATGAGAGTATAGATTAGGAATAATCAGTTCAAGATTAGACTGACTTTTGTGAGCATTGACAGATAGGTGACGGCCAAGCCACTTGGGGAGAGACAGTGCCAGCCCGATCGACCCCACGATCGGGAATCACGCTAATATTCAGTATGCCCCAGAGACCGATCAAATTAAATGTCGATCGCACAAACTTTGATCAAATATCGCCCTTCTCAGGTAAAAAGGCGCCACACTCACCCAAAAGGGGGACGCGGAACTGCTGACACCATCCGCTAAAATGAATCAAATATAAAAACCGCAATCTTTCTTTACAATAAAAAAACCAAAGGCTAATAGCGGCGAGAGGAACTACCGTGACCAATCAAATTTTTTCAGAAGCGGAAGAAAAGCAACCCCTTCCCCCCGTGCAGAGCGGACGCGACAAGAACTCAGCAGTGGATGTATCTGAAAGTGGAGTCTCAGAAAACTCTCGCTGGCAATTCTCCGGTGATGAAGATGAACGAGAAGTTCCCCTAGAAGCTCCTGAAATGGAGGGGGAACAGGTTTGGGAACCAGAAGTAACTGAAGTTGGGCCCCGCAAAGAAATCAGGTGGCCTGCCTTGTTGGCGGGCGCAGGGGTTGGCGTGGCTGCAACGCTGCTAGCAGTAAACTTGACTGGGGGCAAGCAGAGTTCACCTCCGGCAGTTCCAATTCCATCGGTAAACCAGCAGGCAATGCCTCCGACGGTGAAAGTGGCCTCTGTGGAATCTGCCCAGGTGGGTGAAACTTTGGAAGCGACGGGCACCGTGGCAGCCTATGACTTACTGCCGGTGCTGCCACAAGCCAACGGTTTGCAAATCAAGCAGGTGTTGGTGAATGAAGGGGATGCGGTAGAAAAAGGTCAGACGATGGCGGTTTTGGACGATTCGGTGCTACGATCGCAAATTGCCGAAGCGCTGGCGGGAGTACAATCGGCTAATTCTACGGTAGAACAAGCCGAAGCTCAGGTGCAGCAAGCTCAGTCAGCCCAACAAGAAGCCCAAGCCGGCGTTGCTCAAGCTCAAGCTGGCGTTGAAAAAGCCATCGCTGACGCAGCGCAAGCCAAAACAGGCGTCGGGCAGGCAAGGGCCGGTGTGGAACAAGCTAAAGCCGGTGTCACTCAAGCTAAAGCCGGCATTGCCTCCGCTCAGGCTAAATTAGATCAAGCTCAAAGAGAAGTAAATCGCACCCAAGATTTGGCGACTCAGGGAGTGATTAGTCGGCAAGATTTGGAAAGGCGAAAGACAGAGCGACAGACTGCTGTTCAAGATTTGAACAAAGCTAAAGCTGACTTGAATACAGCTTTGCAAGAACAGAATAAAGCAGCGGAAGAAGTGCAATCTTCTCTTGCTAGAGTAGCTACTGCTGAAGCTAATATCAGTACGGCTAGAGCAGCCCTCAGCAGCGCTCGTGCTAAAGTGAATACGGCCGGAGCGAGTGTCAGCAGTGCCAGAGCAAATGTCGGAAATAACGCAGCAAGTGTCCGCAGCAATGATGCACAAGTCAAACAGTTACAAACTCAACTAGAACAAACAATTGTTCGAGCGCCGGATAGTGGCACTGTGGCTGAAAGAATTGGTCGAGTTGGCGATGTTTCTTCGGGAAGTCAAAAACTATTTTCGATTATTCGGGGAAACAAGCTGGAACTACAATTGAAAGTACCGGAAACTCAGGTTTCGCAAGTGCGGCCGGGAACCGCAGTGCAAATTACTTCGGATTCTGACAAGCGGATTAAGTTGTCAGGAACTGTGCGAGAGATTTCGCCAGTAGTTGACCCGCAAAATCGGCAAGCTACGGTGAAGATTGATTTGCCGGCAAGCGAGTTTTTGCGATCGGGAATGTTTTTGCGCGCATCCATTTCGACGACAACGGCTCAAGGTTTGAAAGTCCCCGCTAAAGCTATTTTGCCGCAACCTGACGGCAGTTCTATTGTTTATAAACTTGTCGGCCAGGACAAGGTGCAGGCTCAACCGGTGGAAGTAGGGGAAATTTCCGGGGGTGCTGTGGGCGATTTGACTGCTGCTAAGGTGGTGGTTAAAAAGGGTTTGAAGGCGGGCGATCGAGTGGTTGTTACTGGGGCTGGTTTTCTTAAGGATGGCGCTGAGGTTAAGGTTAGTAAATAGTTATATCGATTCCGGTTGCACTCCTTATCATTGTTGACTGTTGACTGTTGACTGTTGACTGTTGACTCGATTTTATTATTGTGATGGAACCCGAATGATTGTTGACTGTTGACTGTAGAAGGAGGGGTGGAAAAACTCAATGGTTGAGTGTTAAATGTTGACTCGATTTTATTATTGTGATTCAACCGGAAACGATATCATATCAGGAGATAAGATTAGAAATAATATCAATCCCGGTTGCGGCGGAAGGATATCAAATCCGCGCTTCATCGTCCTGATAAAGTCGAATCAAGCTGCCAACAATAGCGCAATTTTCATTTTTTTGACTTACAGTCAACAGTCAACAGTCAACAGTCAACAATGATGGGATATCGGTTCGTAGCGGCAACCTCACGGTAAAGGTTGCCCCTTGTCCCTCACCCGCACTTGTTGCATAAACTGTACCGCCGTGGAGTTCTACTAAATGACGGACGATCGACAGTCCTAGCCCCAATCCAGAGTCTCTGCGAGAGTAGCTACTGTCCGCCTGACGGAAGCGATCGAACACATAGGGGAGAAAATCAGGGTGAATGCCTTTACCAGTATCGCTAACTTGGATTTGAGCCATGCCATCAATGTAGTCTAATGCGATGTCAATTCTTCCTCCGGCTGGGGTGAATTTAATCGCGTTTGAAAGTAGATTCCACAGCACCTGTTGTAAGCGACTTGTATCGCCCAAAATCTTTGGTTGTAAAGGACTTAGCCTGGATTCAATTTGAATATTTTTGGCTTCTGCTGCGAAACGAATTACCCCGATCGCATTTTCAACCAGTGGATTGATCTCAATTTCAGAAGCATTGATCCGAAATTGGCCTGTGGTAATCCGCGAAACGTCTAAGATGTCATCGATGAGCTGGTTTTGTGCTTTGGCCGCGCGCTCGATCGTTTTTAGCGCCTCCTGGGTTTTAGCCTCGTCAAATTTTTTCAGGCGCAGCAACTGTGCCCAGCCAATCATCGCATTGAGCGGCGTCCGCAGTTCGTGAGAGAGGACGGACAAAAACTCATCTTTGATGCGGTTGGCATCCTCAGCAGCCGCACGAGCCGATTGTTCTTGAATCCGAAGGCTGCGTTCTGTCTCCAACTGTTTTTGCTCCGTGATATCCTCGATCGCCAACAGAACCATCTGTGTATCGCCCATCGGAGGCATTTTGCGCCCATTGAGTCGCATTATTTTATGCCCGATCTGCTCAAAGTCATGCTCGACCTCAAAATTTTGAAACTGGGGATTGCCTGCCAGAATTTCTTTGAGGAGCGATCGCAACTTGGGAATATTCCACTGTCCATTACCGAGATCGAACACTGAGCGGTGCTCAGTTTGGCTCGGCCTCACGTGAAACGTCTCGTAGAAAGAACGATTGGCAGTGAGCGCCTGCAGGTTGAGATCTAACACTAGCAACGGTTGCACCACGGTTTCCACGATCGTTTCGGCGTAATTTTTCGCTTCCATCAAATGCTGGGCGCTCACTTTTAGAGCGTTGATATCCACCAACATCAGCACAGCCCCATCAATCTTGTGGTCGATCGTCCGGTAGGGTCGAATGTGCATATCGTACCAATGACCGTCTCGATCTTGAATCTCCTGAACTTTCAAATTGAGCGTGCGGATCACGTCTAAAATCAGTTGCTCTAAGTCCGGTACTATCAACTTGTGAGTGATGTCGCTCAAAGACCGCCCGACATCGCTAGAAATCAAGCTGAAGATACCTTCGATTGCGGGAGTAAACCGGCGGATTCGCAGGTCGCCTCCCAGCATCAGGATCGGAATATTGATGCTGGCCAGCAGATTCTCTAAATCGTTGCTCACCTGAGTCGATTCAACATTGCGCCGCTGCAATTCGTCATTAATCGTGTTGAGTTCTTCATTGGTTGCCTGAATCTCTTCTTTCGCCGTTTCGAGTTCCTCATTCATGCTTTGCAACTCTTCGTTGCTTGACAAAATCTCTTCGTTGGCGGCTCTCAAATCTTGATTAGCGGCTTGATGTTCTTGGACGATCGCTCCGAGATGTTGTTTAGCGGTTTTCAGTTCCTCTAGCAGCCTTGCAATCTCCAGACTTTCACCCTGTGAAGGATTAGAGTTGACTCTACCATTGTCAGCAGCAGGCAGTGCACATATCGTCGGGGACTCCTCTTGAAACAACACTAAAAAATAGTTTTTTGCCACACCGCCGGCTTGGAATGGAATCACCTTAATTCCGACCTGCCGGATGATCTCGCCCTCTTTAAGTTGCAAGCCTGCCCGTGCGATCGGCTGCTTCTGCTGTGAGGCTTCTTGAATTGCAGTTCGCAGTTCCACGCGCAATCCTTCTTTTGCCATTCTCAGCAAGTTAAAGCTCGCTTTACCGGGAGCCGGTTCTAGGTAGGCATTCGTCTGTCCTCGAAATTGCAGAATCTCGCTGGCTGTGTTAATCACGACCCCGACAGGGGCATAGTGATTCAAAACTATGCGATCGGCCTCTTTCTCCATTGCGATTTCGTCCAATCTTTCCGTCTGCAGCGGTGGAGGGTTGGGGGGTGTCAGAGGATAGTTGCTAGCATTTAAATCCATGCTGAGGGAATGCGATAGCAGTTTTTTAGTATAAATTTTATTCTTTTTGTCGAGTAGTGCAAACAATTCTGAAAACTCACCAACCGTTTCCGAAGTGCCTAACAGCAAAAAGCCCGCGGGCCGAAGCCCATAGTGGAACATTGGCAGCAGTTTTTTCTGCAACTCGCGTCCCAGATAGATCAGCACGTTCCGGCAGGTAATCAAATCCATCTGGGAAAATGGCGGATCGCTGATCAGGTTTTGTCTAGCAAAGACGCAGACTTCGCGCACGGGCTTAGCGATTTGGTATCCGCCCTCGACTTGGACAAAGAACCGATTTAGGCGTTCGGGTGAAATATCCGCGACTTGGGCCCGGGTATAAAAGCCAGTGCGGGCGATCGTGATCGCACTTTCGCTGATGTCTGTGGCATAAATCTGAATCGGCAGGTTAGTAGATCGAGATCCTAAAAACTCTAGCAAGCAGATGGCCATCGAGTAAGCTTCTTCACCGGTTGAACAGCCCGCAATCCAAATTCGGATCGGTTTTTTCGGCGATTTATTTTTGACGATTGCGGGAAAAACATTCCTGCTTAAGGCATCAAAGCTTTCGGGGTCGCGGAAAAAGCTGGTGACATGAATTAAGACATCGTGATACAGCGCCGTTACTTCTGCCGGGGTGTTTTGGAGATATTCGGCATAATCTTCGATCCGTTCCAGCTTGTAGAGCAACATCCGCCGATGTATCCGCCGGTTCAAGGTGGTTTGCTTGTAGTAAGTAAAGTCAACTCCTGTAGCCGTCCGCAGCAAACTGTAGATAATGGCGATCGCATCTTTACTTTCGATCGCACCTTCACTTTCGATCGCATCTTCGCTGTTGGTCAATTCTGTCGAAAGCCGATCGGCAATGTAGGGATGACCGCTGATCTCTGCTATTTTCTGGGCAATTTTTTCCGGTGTCAAGATAAAGTCTACCTGACTCGTAGCTGCGGCAGTATGCGGCATACTGCTGACTTGTGCCGATTCTTCAGATTGGGCAAAAGTAATACCGCCCGCGGCCTTAATCGCTTTTAACCCTAGGGCACCATCGCCGTCGCCCCCGGACAAAATGACGCCCATGGCTTTGTTCCCCCGTTCTTCGGCGAGGGACAACAGAAAAATATCGACGGACATAAATACCCCGTGTCCTCTGCCGCGAGGCGTTAGCTTCAGCACCGATTGCTTGATGGTGATGCTCACATTCGGCGGGATAACGTAGACTTGATTCGGTGCTATGAGCATCCCATCTGTCACCTCATGCACGGGCATCAGGGTCGATCGAGCCAGAATCACGCTCAACATACTTTCCTGAGCCGGCAACATATGCTGAATTATTACAAACGCCATGCCGGTATCGATCGGCAAATGGCTCAGTAATTCCATAAATGCTTCCAATCCACCTGCAGATGCTCCTATTCCGACTACAGGAAATAAGTCGTTTTGATTGTTCTTCTTTTGAGCAGTTTTGATACCAGCTTTAGGTTGAGATTTCTTGGAATACTTATTCTGACTCATTTTTTCTACCAGATATGTTGCTGGCGGCGTATGATAGTTATCAGGCGTTTATATTTCATATATATATATATATATATATATATATCAAAATGAATAATGAGTCATCTACCTGCCGATATAATCTCTACGCGAACTCGGCCGATGCGTTCCAGCGATTTTAAAATCCTTATTTGGGAGTTCCCCCTTTCCTAGCGGGGGACAAGATTGAAACGGGAAATCCCTTAAAAATTATACTAATTGAACTGTGAAGAGTGGAGAATCAGTTAACTTTGCAGATTCTGCGATCGTAGCAATTCTATGGATGTTTGCGATCGAGTGGAGTTCCCTAAATGCCCTAACTCATCAATAAACTTCCAACCGGAATCTTTTGGGTTCTTCTCAAGCAAGAGAACACCCTACAGAACCGTAATTAATCTCGTTTTTATGCAGGTTTTGGGGATTAAGAGCGGGATAGCTTCGCTTCACGCAAATTCGCTAGCGCCCCGTCGATATAAACTATCTCTGGATTATTTCTTTAACTGCTTCATAACTTCTTGCTGGGGCGTTTTTACCTTGTGATTCCTTTCGAGAGCATCGTGGATTAGCGGTTGCCAATATTGATCAAATTCAGCAATTACTTTCTGAACTTCTTCTGGTGTTGGAGTTTGAGGCTGTTAATAGGCAGACACAATCTAATAACTAAACTTGTTATTTTCCCACAATCCGGCACTTTTTGCTAAAAGATTAAAGAAAAGTAACAAAAATCTATTTTAATTGACTTAGAGAAATTAGGGAAATCCAAGCAGCGCTGCAAAGTTCGGATTCTCAAGACAGGCTACCGGGGGTAACGGCGGTGAGAAAGTGCGATGCTGCGGTGGCGCTACGGATGTTGCTGAGGAAAGTGAAGGATGGGGAGTTTATGGTGCGATGTTCGTGGCGATGGGATGCCGGCAGACTCAAACTGCGGAAGCTTTGGCGGCGCTGTTAAAAATGATGCAGTTCGATCGCGATCCGAATGTGCCTGCAGAAGCCGCTAACTCTTTGTCAATGTTCGGAAGCGAGGCGATTGCTGATTTAGTGGCAGCTTTTCGTGGCGATGACAATTTGCTCGTCCGCCGCAGTATCATGGCTCCGTTGTGCGATCGGCGATCGGCCAAAATTGATTGTCAAAATGCTATACTCAAAATCCGAAAATAGTTGTACAATGTTTTTCTAGTCGTTTTTTACCGCTGCGCCTCCAAAGTGAAAGCAGGTGAAAGCAAGTAAAAAACACTAAGCGCGGGCGTAATTCAGTGGTAGAATGTCAGCTTCCCATGCTGAACGTCGTGGGTTCGAGTCCCACCGTCCGCTTTGACTGAATTTTCATATAATTATGAAAATTAATTAGTGCTATAAATTCAATCTATGGCTTATTTCTTAACCGCTGCTTTATATAAGTTCGTTGAACTACCTGATTTTGCTGAGCTGAAAGCACCGCTACTCGATTGTTGCAACAACAACAACGTCAAAGGCACTATCTTGCTGGCCCAAGAAGGCATTAATGGCACGATTGCTGGCTCGTCTGAGGGCGTACACGCAGTGCTGGGATTCTTGCGTAGTGACCCGCGTTTTGCGGATCTGGTACACAAGGAATCTTTCTCGGAAAAAGCACCTTTTTACCGCCTGAAAATACGCTTGAAGCGCGAAATCGTCACGATGGGGGTACCGGACATTAATCCCCGCCTCATGGCTGGCAAATATGTTAAGCCTGATGAGTGGAATAAGCTGCTTGACGATCCCGATGTTGTCGTAGTTGATGTTCGTAACGACTTCGAGGTATCTATGGGTACTTTTGAAGGCGCTATTAATCCAAAAACAAAAAGCTTTTCCGAGTTACCTGAATGGGTGCTGCGGGAAACGGCTTTACGCAATAAACCCAAGGTGGCAATGTTTTGCACGGGTGGTATTCGCTGCGAGAAATCGACTGCTTTTTTGCGGAGTCAAGGTTTTGAGGAAGTCTATCATCTCGAAGGCGGAATTTTAAAATATTTGGAAACGGTACCGGAAGCAGAAAGTCGTTGGGAAGGTGAATGCTTTGTCTTTGATGAACGGGTTTCTGTTGGTCAGGACTTAAAGCCGGGAAACTATGAACTTTGTCGCGGTTGTCGTCACCCGATTAGTCAGGAAGATAAGGCTTCTGAATTATTTGTGCTTGGTGTGAGTTGTCCTCATTGTCATGACTCAAAAACTGAAACCAAAAAACAAGCCTTATCTGAACGTCAACGTCAGATTGAGCTTGCTAAGGGGCGCAACCAAGTACATATAGGCGCGCGCTACGATGCGAAAGAAAAAGTAGATGGTGCGATCGACTAATATTATTATTCACTAAGTTTAAAGAAACCCCGTTTCTACGAAAAATCTTGTTTAGCGACAAGAAATCTACGAATAAACGGGGTTTCTGACCCGAAAAACCCGATCGTGCGATCGACTAATTATATGTCAGCAACATACCCGATTTTGTATTCCTTCCGCCGCTGTCCCTATGCTATGCGCGCGCGCTTGGCCTTGATGGTTAGCAATCGGGTGTGTGAGTTGCGGGAAGTTGTTTTGCGAGACAAACCACCAGAGATGTTGGAAGTATCTGCCAAAGGTACAGTACCAATATTGATTGATGTTGACGGGCGCGTACTGGATCAAAGTATCGATATCATGTTGTGGGCATTGAGACAACACGATCCTGAAAAATGGTTGATGCCACAGCAAGGTTCTCTTACAGAAATGCTGGAACTAATCGCTCTATTTGATGATAGGTTTAAATATCATCTTGACCGTTATAAGTACCCCGATCGCTATCCAGATGTTGATGCCCAAGTACATCGTTATGAAGGTTCTTTATTGCTGGATCAACTCAACTCACAGTTAAGCACCACTAAATACTTATTTGGTAACAATGTAGCATTGGCTGAAATGGCGATCGCACCTTTTGTTCGTCAATTCGCTCATACCGATCCAGCTTGGTTCAACGAACAGCCTTGGCCTCCGCTACAAGCTTGGTTAGCAGGGTTTACAGACTCGGAAATTTATAGCAGTGTTATGCAGAAATATCCGAAATGGGAATCCGGTAATCTAGGCGTTATTTTTCCTTCTTCGTAATTAGTTATTCAGGACTTACGCACTCAAGGGCTTTGAATCAAGGGTTTGAGATTGTTTCACTACGTTCTCTTCGGACAGAAAATCGTAGTACGTGCCTAAGTCATATTATACTTATTCGCTGTCAGCATATTTATTCAATGCCCAAAATTTTAGTTATCATGCTAAACTTATTTTTTTCAGAATACAAGATTGACTGTCATTTGACTAGAAAAGTGACACAGGCAAAAATCGCATTTTGCTAAAAGTTTTAACTGGAAAGAATTGATTGTAATCTAGTAAGTATTGTCAGGTTGTAATTATGATTGATGTTGGTTCGTTAGTTCGATCGCCCAGAAACGATTTGGGCGTCGGAAAAGTTGTCGAGGTATCGCGTACCGATGCCGTAGTTGAATATTTTTGCTCAGTAAAAAACCGCATCCGCAAAACTGTGCCCTTAAGTCTACTGCAAGAAGCCATACTTCAGCGCCAAACCCGCTGCTACCTCTGGAGTACAAGTCACGAAAGGTGGATTATCGGTCGAGTTTATGACTGGGATGAAGATAAATTAGAGTACGAAATTGACCTCCCCGACAGCCAAAGTTTGCAAGCTGTCGAAACCGAACTTTATGTCCGCTGCAATATCCCGATCGCCGATCCGATCGACATTTTAGCAGTCAAAGGTCAAGAAACGCCGTATTTTCACGATCGCCGATTGGCATTCGTTCAATCTGCGATCGAACAGCGGGCCGTCAGCCGCGGCATGACGGGTTTAATTTCTGCTAACATAGACCTCTATCCGCACCAAGTTGAAGTCGTGCGGCGCGTCCTAGAAGACCCGATCGTGCGCTATTTATTGGCAGACGAACCAGGACTCGGAAAAACAGTAGAAGCCGGGACAATTCTCCGCCAATTTCTGCTAGATGAACCCAACGGACGCGCTGTGGTACTGGTTCCCAAATACCTGCTCGAACAGTGGCGGCAGGAGTTGGAAAATAAATTCTATTTGTCTCATTTTGCTGACAGAGTGCAGCTTGCTGCTGTTAGCGACATCAATCAAATTAGCCGCAACGCTAACCTGGATTTTCTGATTATTGATGAAGCGCATGATGTGGCAGCAATGGCAAATTCGAGCGATCGCGCTCAGCAGCAGTCGTTTGAACTCTGTCAGAAACTAGCTCAAAAAAGCAAAAATGTATTGTTATTATCTGCAACGCCAGTTCTAGGCCACGAGCAAGATTTTCTAACGATGCTGCACTTGCTAGATCCCACAACTTACCGTCTTGATGACCTGGAAAATTTCAAAGAACAGGTGCAAAACCGTCAAGAAATCGGTCGCGCTTTGCTAAATTTTCGAGAAAATGCCAAGCCTGCTGTTTTGCAAACAAAACTCGCTCAACTTCGCACTATTTTTGCCAAAGATGATTATTTAATCGGATTAGCAACTGAGTTAGAAAGTTGTTTGAAAACGGAAGAAACCGCAGAACAGGCTCGGCTTGTCCGAACTATTCGCACTCACGTTAGCGATACCTACCGCCTGCATCGTCGCATTCTTCGCAACCGCCGCGATGCGGTGGAAGATGTGATTTTCGATCGAGATGCTGTCCCCAAAACTGAGTACGATCTGAATGATGAACAGTGGTCGGAAATTCAAACCGTACTCGATAAATGGCGCACAGTCGCTCCCAAGTCGAGCGAATATCAGAGAATTTTTCTGCTGTTTTTCCGCGCTTCTGGTACTTGGCTGAATGTTTTAGAACGGGTTGTCAAAGCTCGCTTGGAGAAAAAATCGACTCCTGAACTCGATCGCGAATTTGGACAAAATGACACGGCGGTTTTGACCAAAACTGCGCTATTTCCAGAAGAAAAGGAAATACTGGAAACCTTGCTCAACACCCTAGAAAAGCCCCAGGAAGGACTCGATCGACTGAGTTTGTTACGAATCGCCATTCTCCGATTTCTGGCAGTGGCTTTGAAGGTTCCGCGCGAGTATCACAGCAAACCTCGCGATTTGCTGTCGAGAATCCAACAGCAAATTAAACGGCCGATTCCGGGCGAGCGTTTCCCGAAAATTGTGATTTTTACCAGTTTTACGGCAACTTGTAAAGAGATTGCGGAAAATTTAGCGAAAATCTTTGGTAAAAATGCGATCGCCAGCCATGACACGAGCAAATCGGCTGATGATGTTGAGGCTAGTCTCAAGCGGTTTAAGACTGAACCACATTGTTTTATCTTAGTGTGCGATCGATCGGCGGAAGCAGGGGTAAATCTGCAATTGACAGATTGGTTAGTTCACTTCGATTTGCCGTGGTTTCCCAACCAGTTAGAACAAAGACTCGGCAGAGTCGATCGCATTGGCAGCAAAATGGGAGTGCAATTTTGTTTGTTTGCAGGCCCGGATTTGCCAGAGAGTCCCCACGAAGCTTGGTTTCAAGTTTTAAAAGATGGGTTTGATATCTTCAACAAATCTATTGCCAGCCTTCAGTTTTATGCTGAGGACAAAATTCTCAAACTTGAAGAAAAGTTGTTTGCTGAGGGAGGCAAGGGCTTATCCAGCGAAATTGAAGCGATTAAAACTGAAATGGAACAAGAGAAAATCAAAATTGACGAACAGTACGTTCTCGATGAAATTGATACTCTTGATGACAGCGCATCTCAGTATTTTGAACCTCTCGACAACTGTGACGCTAAGCATAAAGAAATGCAGCGGGCTACTGAAGGTTGGTTGTGTCAAGCTCTTCACTTCAAACAAATCGAACATCCGAGTATATCGGGGTTGATGCGCTATAAACCTACTCAAAAAACGTTAATTCCCTCGAAAGATTTGATGACCAGATTGGTTCCTTATTGCCAGCAATATGGTAGTTACAATCGCCGCATAGCTTATCAGAATGCTGATGTCGCTCTTTACCGAATTGGTGAGGGATTGATCGATGCACTTGGCTCTTATATTCGCTGGGACGATCGCGGTCAAGCTTTTGCAATGTGGCGGCATGATGAAAGTTGGGATGCTGCGCCTGGGAAGGAGTGGTTTGGCTTTCAGTTTAATTATTCAATCCAGACTGATGTGCAGCCTGCTGACAAAGTTTTGCAGGCACAAAACATCGAAAATTACAACTTGAAAGCTTTGCAGCGCCGCGCTGATGCTCTGTTTCTCCCAACTTTTGAAACTGTGTTTGTAGATGCTCGCAGCGAAGAAATTTCACTGGTGGAAGATGCGGAACTTCTGGCGATTTTGCAGCGGGCTTATAAGGGGAAAGGCGGGCCGAATCGGGATTACAATTTGTCGAAAAATCGCACGTCGCTGATTGACAGTTTTGTCGATCCGCTAGAATGGGATGATTTTTGTCAAAAGGGACGGGTGGTATCGGAGGAATTGCTGCGCGGGCGATCGGCTTTTGTGGAAATGTGCGATCGATCTGCTGTCAGTGCAGCAATCCAACTCGAAAACCGGGTGAATCAATTGCAGTTGCGCTTGAATCGACTTTCTAAATCGGAACAAGCTTTAGCATCGGTTTTAGCTGATGAAATCAGTACGGAAAGTTTGTTGAGTCAAGCGGTTTTAGCTGGTATTCGCCGCCCGCACATGACTCTTGAGTCTGTGGGATTCATTGTGATTTCTGGGCGTCCTCCTGTAAAGTCGGAGGATGAAGGATAATTTGTTTGGGAGGGCGATCGCTCTTTTTGACCCGATTCGGAAGCACAGGCGAGACGCCCGTGCCACGATGGACGGATATGGATAAAAGGGCGATCGCGCTGGGCGTTGCTGAATAACGGTATGATTTCCGGCAGATCCCCCACTTCTGAATCAAATTCAGTCACTGAAAATCCCAGTGGCAAGAAAGAAGTAGGGGATCTGGTTTGTGTTTTCATACTTCGGATCAGCAACGCCGAAAAAGTTATGTTGCGGATATATGACACTTAATCAACCTCTAAATGCAGTTTGAGAGCAGCATTTACCAACTGCATGATTTCCTCACTCAAACTTCCTACTGCATCGCTGCTGATTCGCTGTTTAGAAATTGTCCGTACTTGCTGTGCTTGCACTTTAGAAGGTTTGGGCAAACCGCTATCCTCTGGATTTAGCAACACCTCGAAAGGGTAGACACGGGTTATATTAGAGGTAATTGGTAGAATTGTAACTGTATTGGCAGCACGGTTATTAGCGTCATTGCTCACCACCAATACGGGACGGCGTTTATCTATCTCAGAACCAACTGTAGGACTGAGATTAGCGTAGTAAATTTCACCACGTTTCATCTGTCAATCCATCGGCAACTGTTACATCCCAAGCGGAGTCTACTTCACTAGATGCTTGTCGGTAAGCAGATTCTAATTCTTGATTTCGCAGCAATTCCAAAGCTACTTCAATTACTTGGGAGGGCGATTTGCATCCTTTAGCAATTTTGTAAGTTTCAATAAACTGTAGTAGCGATTGTGATAAGGAAATTGATATTTTTTCAGCTTGCATTATCTTAGCAATTGGTAATTACAAAGATTTTTACTCAATTATAGCACAAGCAGTAAACCAGAGTAAATTTTACTATTTACATCCCGATCGCCCTTTTTGTGGCGAGATGGATGAAAGGGATCTCGCACTTACGGACTAAACCTCCTCAAAAATTGCGCCTCGCTGCTGTAAATTCACCTGCATCTCCTCATCCATTCCTGAATTGTTCCCGAATCTGGCTGACTCAACCTTCGCACCGCTGAAATTAGTATTTGTTAAGTTCACTTCCAGCAGATTTGCGCCGCTCAAATTGGCACCGCTGAGGTTAGCTAAAGCTAGACTTGCTTTGTGCAAATCGGCGCCACTTAAATCAGCATTTCCTAAGAAAGCGCCACTCAAATCTGCACCACCGAATTTGGCCTTTTGCAGGTTGGCGTCGCTGAAATCGGCATCGTTTAAGGTTGCACCCCGGAAATTTGCCCGATCGAGATTTGCGCTGCTAAAATCCACTGCACTTAAAGTCGTTCCGCGCAAGGTGCTACCCGCGAAATCTAGTGCTGGATTGAGATTGGCGATTTTTGCCAACTCCACAAAGTTGTCGGTTTCAGCAGAGATAATGCGATCGACTATTTCCTGCAATTCCGATTCAGCTTCCGGGACAATTTCCACTTCGCGCGGTTCAACCGGAGGCAAATTGTAGGAAAATAGCGCCCAACTGAGAGCAGGTTGGAGTTTATGTGTTTGCAGGTATATAGTCAGGATTCTTTCTAAAACCGAATGTTGATTTGGCGTGATTTCGTGTGGCCACAAACCCTCAGCATCTGTGAGATTAATATCTTCTTTAGCAACTTCAAAAGCCGCTGCCATCCGAAATTTTTGGGCAGCTAATTCTCCCAGCTTAACACTTTTTAGCAAACCTTTTAATACTGATTTCCCTTGTTCTACTGCAAAAATCCAAGCTGGGGTTGTATCATCGCTGATTGTGGAAACGTGACAAAATATGCTCTCTGTTTCCTTTGTTTTGTCCGGCTTCTCGCCGCCCTGAACTCCCCGCTGACTTTCCGTCACTAAAATTTCTGCACTACTTTGAATGGGCAGCGTTTCTTCAATTGGCAAAAGCTCGAAATAACCGACTAACTGACGTGATGCTACGGGTATTTCGCAGTTTTCTAGATAGAGTTTGAGCGTCCCGCCTTGCAGACCAAATTTGACGCGACCACCTAGCAGGGGTTCCCAATGCTCGTTAAAATTCAGGCTCAAGTGAATATCGAACTGCTGGGTTTGGGGTGCAACAGATGGAACTGGAATTGCTTCTAATTGCATCCACAAGCAATCTGGGTATTTGTTGTGAGACTCTAGCGATCGCATATCGGGTAGAATTGCTGGCACTACCAGCCTGTAATTGATATTTAAATTAGTTTATCATCTCTACTTTATCACAACACAGCTTTTTTTCGTGAGCTAAAATTGTAAATTTTGTTTAATTTAATCCGCAAGTCATTGGTTTTGCTGAATTTGGCTTTTTACCCAATTCCGAAATGCTTTTACTAATTCCAAATAGTCCATTCTTTCTGCTTGTTCCAAAAATATGACAATCTCTAATATCGGTAAGCTGGGAAATGCTAAACTGATCTCGCCCTCAACGTATTCTCCATTTTCTAATCTGTTGATTCTGAGTCGCGACCCATTATAAATCCAAACTTCCGGCACTCCCAGATCCGCATAAACCTGCAAACTATTTTCCGAACGGCTGGTAATATCAATTTCCACCACTAAATCCGGCGGCGGATCTTGATTCATGTCGATTCTTTTTTTGCCTTTAACTGCACTAACATTTTGGATGTAAAAACATTCATCAGGTTCTACACCGCTAAGTTCAGGACGCTTGAAAGTTGTGGAACCCCGGGGGGCAATATTGAGTTCCAATTCTTCTGCTAGGGTTTCAACAAATCGACCCATTACTTTTTTGTAAAGTTCGTGTTCTGGAGAAGGTACCATAATTTTCAAATTGCCGCGATTATATGTCAGTCGAATTTGCCGATCGCCGATTTCGGCAAGCAAATTTTCGTAGGTTTGCCAACTGATACCCGATAGCTGGACAATTTGTTCGGGCGGGGAGAGAGTTTGAGCAGTCATAGTGCTACTTTGATAAAGAGTTCGTAGGCGCAAGCCGGGGCGTAGCCATCGCACTTTTGCATTATATCATCGAAAAAAGCTCGATCGCTCTTTAATTACTGAGTTAAAATATGCGCTATCGAGCCAGAATGTTTAGTCACCACTCTGCGCCGGAAATACCGAAGACAAATCTAGAGACAACTCTGGAAAACCCGGAATTGCCACCGTCTGATTTGGCAAAACAACTCGTTGCAATTGATAACTATAACTCCCGTTTTGTTTCTGATAAGGTTCGCTGTGCATTTCCAGTTGATTATCCACCAAATTAAATATCCAATAATTAGAAATCCCAGTCTCAGCATAGAGAGACAACTTGATTGTGCGATCGTACTTCAACGTAGAATCGGAAACCTCAATTACCAACAAAATATCAGCAGGCTGCGGGTGAGAAGAGAAATAACGATCGGCTCGATTGCGGGCAATAACCACATCAGGCTCTGGTTCGCTATCAGCAGACAAAATAATTGGCTCTTGTGCGCGCACGCGAGCGCGTCTTGCCAGTAAAATGATTAACTCCTCAACTAAAAGACTGTTACAAAAAGAGTGCAGCCTACCTTTAGCAGCCATAATGATAATTTCTCCGCGAATCAATTCAACTCGGTCATCGGGTTCAAAAAATCCCAGTTCTTCCAAACGGTGATATTCGGCGATCGAGAATCGTTTTGCAGTTACGGCAGTCATAGCTTTTCTTACCCTCTACAATTACCAACCTTTCCAATTAATTTTACTCAAAAATCCCGCCCCGTGCCCTCAATTCAACCTTCAGGGCTTCCGAAATTCCCAAACAACAAAAAAACTTCGCATTGTCAACCACGGTATTTGTCAAATCAGCGCGGCTCAAATCAGCACCATTTAAATTCGCACCACTCAAATTAACACCGCTCAAATCAGCATTCTTAAAATCAGTATTTGTCAAATTTGCATTTACTAAAATCGCATTCGGTAAATAAGCACTGCTCAAATTGGCGTTGGTTAAATTTGCACCGCTCAAATTAGCCCTGGGCAGCTTTGTCCGCAAATCTGCACCGCTCAAATTGGCGCTGCTGAGTTCAGCATCCCGCAAATTAGCATTGCACAAATTAGCATCAATTAAAATAGCAGCGCTCAGCAAAGCACCGCTGAGATCCGCCAAAGTCAAATCGGCGCCTCGGAGGTTAGTTTCGCGTAAATCCGCACCGTTAAAATCAGTGTAGTGCAAGTCAAAACCGCTTAAGTTAGCCCCGGCAAAATCCTCAACCAGGTTCAAACCCACTGTTTCTGTAAGTTGTAGAAAACTCTTATTTTTATCAGTTAAAAACAGTTGCCGGACGATCGCCAATTGCTGCTGTCGGTACTGGTTAGCCTTCTCGTAATCTGCTAAATACTTGTAAGCAAGCTTCAAATTCTTGAGAGCATTGCGCTCAATGCGATCATCCTTGCTGGCGCGCGCGATCGACAACTGCTCGTCATAACATTTGATCGCACCAGGCAAATCTCCCTTAGCATCGTAAGCTAGCGCCAAATTGCCCAAAGTTTCCAGCTCAGAGCGCCCGTCGCCCGTTTCCCGCGCGATCGCCAAACGCTGCTGCTGGTAATCAATAGCACCAGAAAAATCCTCCAGAGCACAGCAAGCATTGCCCAGATTTCCCAAAGCATTCGCCTCGCCCCGGCGATCGCCAATTTCCCGCGCTAACACCAAATGCTGCTGGTAGCAGTCGATCGCCTGAGCATAATTTCCCAGCGCTTCGTAAGCTACGCCCATATTACCAAGCGCCGCACCCGATCGCCGCTTATCGTCCATTGAGCGATACAGCCCCAGCGCTTCCTGCCAAGAACCCAGCGCCGCCTCAAATTGACGCGCCTGATATTGCGAAATCCCCTGCTTGATTAGCTCGCTAGCTTGTTCGCTCATACTGTCAAAATTAGTTAATAACTAAAGTTGATATTAATCGACTCAAAGCGGTAATTGCTAATCGGTCATCAGTAATCGGGAATCGGTATGGCCAATCCCCCTCTCCCCCATCCGTATTTTCACGTCCGTGCAAAAAAAAAGACAAAAAAAAGAGAGAGCTACCTAAGTAACTCCCTCTGCCATCAGGGTGCATCTACATAACACAATATAACACGAGCGGCATGAGGGGTGTCACCCCCAAACGTGAAGATGTTGTAAAGAAATGTAGATTAATTATAAAGTTACGATCCCGCGAGAAGGGCGAGCTCGGGAAAAACCGATCGCCCGCCGTTGTATCCGCTACACGACCCCCTTAACGATTGCTTAGCCGGGGCCGTTAAGCTTCGCCACCAGCAGCTCATTCGTCAGTTTGGGATCAGCCCGGCCGCCCGTTTCCTTCATCACCTTGCCGACAAAAAAGCCCAGCAGCTTAGTTTTACCGCCTCGGTACTGTTCGAGCTCCTTGGGATTGGCTGCCAACACGGCATCGATCGCTTGATCGATCGCCCCAGTATCCGAAATTTGAATCAAACCCTTGCTCTCAACGAACTTCTGAGGCGAACCACCGTTTGCCAGCAACTCCGGCAAAATATCCTTAGCGATTTTGCCGCTGATCGTGCCAGCATCAATCAGCGCCAGCAGTTCCGCTAAATCCTGCGGTTGGAAAGGAATTTCTGCGATCGCCAGTTTTTCATTTTTCAGATAAGCAGTAATATCGCCCATCACCCAATTGGCAGCTTGTTTAGCCACAGCACCGGCGGCGATCGATTTTTCAAAATACTCCGCCACCGCTTTGTCGTCAGTCAGCACCCGCGCGTCATAGGGAGAAAGAGCGAGCTCAGTTTCGTAGCGATTGCGCTTTTGGGCCGGCAATTCCGGCAGTTGAGCTTTCAAATCCTGCAATTGCTGGGCCGAAACTTCGATCGGAGGCAAATCCGGTTCCGGGAAATACCGATAATCGCTCGCGCCTTCCTTAACCCGCATACTGAAAGTACACTGCTTGTTTTCATCCCAAAGCCGCGTTTCTTGGACGATGGTTTCGCCATTTTCCACAGCTTGAATTTGCCGCTCGATCTCGTAATCGATCGCCCGTTCGATCGCATTAAAAGAGTTCATATTTTTAATTTCCACCTTCGTGCCGAACTCTTTTCTGCCAACGGGGCGCACCGAAATATTCACGTCGCACCGGAGCGAACCTTCCTGCATATTCCCGTCGCCTACACCGATGTAGCGCACGATCCGGCGCAATTCTTGACCGTATTCGGCAGCTTCCGCGCCCGATCGCAAATCCGGTTCCGAAACAATTTCGATTAGAGGCACACCGGCACGGTTGTAATCCACCATTGAATAAGTTGAACCGCTCAACCGATCGCTGCCGCCGTGAACCAATTTTCCGGCATCTTCCTCCATGTGCAAGCGAGTGATCCCGATTTTTTTTCTAGTAGAATTTCCCGTCTCATCCACGAGTTCAATTTCTAGCCAACCGTTAGTAGCGATCGGCAAATCGAACTGAGAAATTTGATAATTTTTCGGCAAATCGGGATAGAAATATTGCTTGCGGTCAAACTTACTGTAAGGTGCGATTTCGCAGTTGAGAGCCAGCCCTGCTTTCACCGCATACTCCAGAACTTTTTGATTTAATACTGGCAACACTCCAGGCATTCCCATACAAATTGGGTCAATGTTAGTATTTGGGGCATTGCCAAATTCTGTAGAAGAACTGGAGAAAATTTTAGTATTCGTACTCAATTGACAATGAGTTTCGAGACCGATAATGGCTTCGTACTGAGTTTGGTTTTTTATCGAAGAGGGTGCAGCAGCAGTCATAAGCGATTTAAAAGACTGAATAACTTTAAATTTTATTTTAGCTTTTTATTGACCAAAGTGATTGGAGAGTATTTGTAGGTAGGGGCGGTTTCATTGGTATCAACAAGCGCGTCACACCCTTAGTTCAGCAGGTTTTAACCCCTGCCGGACTTTGAGAAAGCGTGTTTAGTTGAGACAAATGGGCATCTGCATACGCAACACCCTGCTACAGATTGGCGATCGACCCAAGCCCCCAGCCATGCCGATCTCCTTGCGATCGCCCCCAAACAACAACTCTGTGCAAAAATATACTGAGCGCCTGCTCCTGCCCGCACCCTTCCCTTACCCAGGAGAGTTTTAGATCGATCCACCACAATTGCCGATCAATCTGCACGCCAAATCCTTTGAGTGGCAGTTTTTAATAACGCCGCCCGCCTCCAACGATCGGCTTCACCCACCAACTAAAAATTAAAAATGTATAATTTAACAGGAAATTACATATAGCGATTCTCAGATAAATGAGGTATACAGAAACCCTTTATTGTCAAGCTTTCCAGGTCAAAGTTCGTACCTCACCTTTTTGAGAAAGGCTATATTTTTAATTTATAAGCTTTAATTTTGAATTCTCAAAGTAACACTTGCCTAAGTGTCAAAACTATGCCTGAAATTCCAGTTGAAAGTGCAGCACTGTTTCAAAACAGCATCACTGAGCTAGAGCAGGCGGAATCAGCCCTCGAACTCGCTTGGAACGAACTCGAAAAACAAACAGCAGAAACCATTGCTCACATTGCCAAAGCCGGCTCAGCAAACACACAGGAAATCAGCGACCGCTTTGCCGAGGCTAAGCAACTTCGGCAGCAACTTCAAACTCAAATAAAAAAAGCCCACTCGCGGCGGGAATTTCACCTAGAAAACTCACCAATGGCAGTTGTAGAGTGGGATCAAGAATTTCGGGTAGTGCGGTGGTCACCAATGGCAGAACAAATATTTGGCTGGAGTGCAGCAGAAGTAATCGGCAAATACTGGCACGAATGGTCAATAGTTCATCAAGAAGACTTCGAGCGAGTGTGCGCCGTCACAAGTCAACTGTTACAAAGCAGAGAACGCCGCAATGTTTGCCACAACCGCAACTATACCAAAGATGGCTCGGTAATTTACTGCGAATGGTACAATTCTGCACTAATTGATGAATCGGGAAGAGTAGTTTCAATTCTCTCTTTTGCCAAAGACATAACCGATTGCCATCGCGCTCAAGAAAAACTGCATCGGCGCGAACAAGCTTTCAGCGCCCTCGCCAAAAATGCGACCGATATCATCGCCCGGTTCGATCGAAAACTGCGCCTCCTTTACATCAACCCAGCAATAGAATCAACAACCGGAAAACTCGCCGCAGAATTGATTGGCAAAACCAACCAAGAATCAGGAATGCCGCCCCACTTGTGCAACCTGTGGGACGAGACTTTTCTGAAAGTTTTTGGCACCGGGAAACAAGAAACCATAGAATTTGAGTTTCCCACTCCCGAGGGCATAAAACATTACCACTGTCGAGTCATTCCCGAGTTTGCGGAAGACAATTCAGTCGCCACACTCTTATCCATAGCCCGCGACATCACAGAACTAAAACAAGTCGAATCCCAGTTGCGACAAAGCGAATCCAAATTTAAAGCCATAGTTGATTCTAACATGATCGGCCTAATTTTTTGGGATCTTAACGGCAGCATTACAGATGCCAACGCGGCTTTTTTAAACACGGTAAATTATACGCGGGACGAGCTGCTTGCCGGAAAAGTTAACTGGCAAGAAATGACACCGCCAGAATACGTGCGTTTAGATACAGAAAAAGTTGCAGAACTGAAGGCTAGAAATACGGTTGTCCCCTTTGAAAAAGAATTTATACGCTCCGATGGTAGCCGCGTTCCGGTAATATTGGGCAGCACATTTTTAGAAGGGACGAAGCAGTTAGGCGTCAGTTTTGTACTGGACTTAAGCGAGCGCAAACAGGCAGAATCAGAACTGCAAAAACATCAACAACTTTTAGAGAGTATCCTGACAACTATCCCCAACTTTCTTTACATTTATGATGCAGTAGAAAACAAAAATATTTATGCAAATGAATCTGTCACAGCCATACTCGGCTACACTGTCAAAGAATGGCAAGATTTGGGTAGAGATGCTGTCGCTAACTTAGTTCATCCCGAGGATTTGTTAAAGCTAATTACAGGTATCGAGCGACTAAAACACAGCACCAATCCCTATGAAACGGATGACAGAGACTACAGAATCAAACACAAAAATGGGGAATGGCGCTGGGTGCACCATCGCTCTACAATCTTCAAAAGAACCCCAGACGGACAAATGAGGCAAATTATCGGTTCCGTACTCGACATCACCGATCGCAAACAAGCCGAAGAATCATTAAAACAGCAAAAAGAATTGCTGCAAACTATCTTCGACAACGTGCCGATCATGATCGCCTTCTTGGGCAGCAGCGGTCAAATAAACTGGGTAAACCGCCACTGGGAACAAGTGCTAGGCTGGAGTTTTGCAGAAATCAAAGACCGCGATATGTTGGCAGAATTTTATCCGCAGCCAGAATACCGTCAATACGTTTTGGATGAAATCCAAGCAGCAAATCAGCACTGGAGCGACTTCAAAACACAAGTTAGAGACGGGCGAATTATCGACACTTCTTGGGCAAATGTTCGTCTTTCCGACGGCAGGTGTATCGGCATCGGTCAAGATATCACCGAACGCAAACGAGTAGAAGCTGAACTTAAAGAACTCAACGAAACTTTAGAAGCTCAAGTTGCCCAGCGTACCGCAGAATTAGAGACTTTTTTTGATGCTTTGCCCGATCGCATTTATGTGGTTGAACGCGCCAATATGCGCCAGTCTTTTGTCAACAAAACAGTTGCCAAAATTTGCGGTTTCAACAGCAGGAAAGAGATGCAGGGCAAAACAGTTTTTGAATGTTTTCCCGCAGAACTCGCAGAAAGATTTTGCCGGGAAAACTTGCAGGTATTGGAAACAGGCGAAACTCTGCACTTTCAGGAAAAATTTGTGAGTTCCGGTGGCCATTCCTACTACGATACTTTTAAAATTCCCCTCAGAAATCTCGACGGCGAGGTTTATGCTTTAATTGGCACTTCTCGCGATATCACTGAGTTGGTAGAGACAAAACAAGCTTTGTCAGAACGCACAGAGCAATTAGAAGCTGCCAATCAAGAATTAGAATCTTTTTCTTACTCAGTTTCCCACGACTTGCGCGCACCTTTGCGACATATTTCAGGTTTTGTAGAAGCGTTGAAGCAGCGGCTAGAATTAACTGAGGCTTTGAGCGATCGCAAGATAGTTCACTATATGGAAATAATTGAAGACAGCAGCCAAAAAATGAGCCTATTGATTGACGGTTTGCTCGCCTTGTCGCGGGTGACTCGCACCGAGTTGAGGCAAATTCCGATCGATTTGAGCCGTTTGGTACAAAATGCGATTAAATTGACTAAACCCCCAACTGTCGCAGATCCGGCCCAAACTCCCCACAGCGTTGAATTTGCCGTCGGAAATTTGCCGAGGGTAATGGGAGATCCAACCTTGCTGCAACAGGTGTTCAGCAACTTGATTAGCAACGCCGTCAAGTTCAGCCGCGGACGCACTCCGGCTACAATAGTTATTGAGGCCTTACCTGATGGAACGATTTTTGTCAAGGATAACGGTGTGGGTTTTCCGATGGAATATGCCGAGCGACTGTTTGGAGCCTTTCAGAGGCTGCACTCCCAGAGGGAATTTGAAGGTACGGGCATCGGTTTGGCGATCGTCCAGCGGATTATTCACCGCCACGGCGGCACGGTTTGGGCCGAAAGCCTACCTAGTCAAGGAGCTACCTTTTACTTTAAACTAGGGCAAACAATCTCAAACGGTAATATAGATTCATAAGTTAAGTGTATAAGAGTTTTAAATTCTGAATTTAAAACTCTTATACACTTAAATAAGTCACAATCGGTGAGAGCATCAGAATTTTGGTGTGACAGGAGTGTTCATGGTTAGGGATGGAAGCGAAAGATCTAGGCTTGGCTGTGAAAGATGCTCGTACTCCTAAAAAACGCTATTTTAAAAATTGGGATGCTCCCCAATCGGTTCGGCCAGCCCTCGACTGCCAGTGCTAAATAAAGGTTTTGAGAGTAGAGTATATAATTGATTGTGCTAAAAATAACTAACAATATCGAGATAAAATTAACAACCAAACTCAGTCTCAAAAAATACTAGCAAAAACACGAATAACCAATTAAAAACATCCCGAATACCTTATGTTAGATATAAATCAGACCAACTATCTACTAAAAATGGTAGCGGAATCAACATTAAAATTGTTGATTATCGAAGACATGGCAGAAGATATGGAATTAATAGTGCTCGCCTTAGAAGCGGGGGGAGTAAATTTTAATTACGACACTGCCGAAACAGCAACAGAGTGCAGAAAACTGCTCGATAATTGCACGTACGATGCTGTACTATCCGATTACCGCCTCCCCGGCTTCAACGGTTTAGAAGTATTGAAATTAATGCAGGAATTAGGGCAAGACATACCCTTGATTTTAGTAACGGGAAGTTTGGGAGAAGAAGCGGCAGTTGAGTGCATCAAAGCCGGAATGACCGATTACGTATTAAAAGGGCGGCTGTTTAGGTTGCCAACAGTCTTAGAACGATCGCTCCAAGAATACAAAATGCGGCGCCAGCAACAAGAAGCGATCACCCAAATTCAGCGGCAAGCTCAGCGAGAAGCGATCGTCAACCGCATCCTCCAAGCCATGCGCTTCACCCTTGTACTCGACGAAGTGCTGCAAACCACCGCAGATCAACTGCACGAAGCTCTTGAAATCAGCGCCTGCGCCATCTTGCAGCCAGATGCTGAAGGCGGCATCAGAATTCGTTACATCAGCAAAGCATCCAACAGAGAACGGTTCGTCGGGTTAAATTGCAAAGTGGCCGAGCACTACAGATCGGGGCTCGCGGCCGGGGAAACCCTGATCATCGACGAGTTATCGACACTGTGCCTGTCCCTGCAAGAATCTGCAGAGTGTGTAGGGTTTCGCGCCGTCGCGATCGCCCCACTGCTCTACCAGCGGTCATTTGTGGGAGGAATTAGCCTCTATCAGTGCGATCGGGCGCGCTCTTGGAGCGTCGAAGAACTGTCGCTACTCAAAGCCATAGCCGATCAGTGCGCGATCGCGATCCACCAAGCTGAACTCTACCAACAAGCCCAAACCGAACTCGCAGAACGCAAGCGCGCCGAAGCAGCAGTTTGCGGCATCCAGCAGCAGCTAGCCACAATGGCAGCCAACATTCCCGGCTCAGTCTACCGCACCGTGCTGCATCCAGATGGCACAATGTCCATGCCCTACATCAGTCCGGGCGTGCGCGAAGTTACTGGGTTCGGGGCCGAAGAAGTGATTTCGCACCCGGAACTCTTGACCGAAATCATCCATCCAGAGGACAAAAGCTCGTCTGACAGCCGCGTAGCAGCATCGAGAGCGAGTCTTTTGCCGTGCGATCGCCAGTACCGCATCGTTCTGAGATCAGGGGAGGTCAAGTGGGTGCAAGACAGCGCCAAATTTTCCAAAAACGACAACGGCGACGTAATTATAGACGGAGTAGCCCTGGACATCAGCGATCGCAAACAAGCAGAATCAGCCCTGCGCCAAAGCGAACAGCGATTTCGCTCGCTGATTGAAAACGCCACAGACATCACGATCATTCTCGACGCCGAAGGAATCTTCCGCTACATCAGCCCTTCGGTTAAGCGAATTTTAGGATACGCGCCCCACCAGGCGATCGGCCGCAGCGCCTTAGAAATAGTTCACCCTGACGACTGCGCCACGATCACCGAAACCCTCCACAAAGCCATTAAAAACCCCAAAAGAAGCCAGTGCCCAGTTGAGTACCGAGTCCGCCACCGCAACGGTTCCTGGTGTTATGTAGAAGCTGTAGCCACCAACTTGCTGTATGATCCCGCAGTCCAGGGAATCGTGATTAACTGTCACGACATCACTCAGCGCAAACTCGCCGAAGAACAACTGCTGCACGATGCTTTTCACGACGCCCTCACCGGATTGCCCAACCGATCGCTATTTACCGATCGGCTGGAACACGCTCTGAGGATGGCAAAACGGCGCAAAGACTACTTGTTTGCGGTGCTGTTTCTCGATTTAGATAGATTTAAAGTAGTCAACGATTCCCTCGGCCACGCCATCGGCGATCAACTGCTAGTATCGATCGCGCGGCGTCTGGAAGCTTGTCTGAGGGCCGGAGATACAGTAGCCCGCCTCGGAGGAGACGAGTTTGTGCTGTTGTTAGAAGACATCGAGGGCATCAATGAAGCTACCACCATTGTCAACCGCCTGCAAAAGAAAATCACCTCCCCTATCCTTCTAGACGGACACGAAGTATTTATCACCGCCAGCATCGGCATAGCTTTGAGTTCTGGCGAATACCTGGAACCGACAACCCTGTTGCGCGACGCCGACACAGCAATGTACCGCGCCAAAGAACTCGGCAGATCCCGACACGAAGTTTTCAACAGTTCCATGCACGCCCACGCTTTGCGGCTGTTGCAGCTAGAAAACGACCTGCGGCGGGCGATCGAATCAATTAGAGAGCCGATCAGAGAAGAAGAATTTCCCGCATCCTGCGAATCAGTCTTACCTCCCTTATCCGCAGCGCCCCAGTTTATTATTCACTACCAGCCGATCGTGTCGATCGCCAATAACACAATTACCAGTTTTGAGGCCCTAGTGCGCTGGCAGCATCCAGAACGCGGCTTAGTTTCCCCCGGTGAATTCATCACCATCGCCGAAGAAACCGGCTTGATCGTACCCCTGGGCCGCTGGGTACTTCGCACAGCTTGCCACCAAATCCGCCAGTGGCAGCAGCTATTTCCCAGCAACCACCCCTTGAGCGTTAGCGTCAACATTTCTGTCAAACAGTTTTCTCAGCCAGATTTAATCGAATACATCGACCAAGTTCTCGCAGAAACTCACCTAGACGGCAGCAGTTTAAAACTAGAAATTACCGAAAGCGTACTCATAGAAAATTCCGAATCAGTAACAGCAATGCTGGTGCAGCTCAGAACCCGAAACATACACTTGTGCATTGATGACTTCGGCACCGGCTATTCATCGCTTTCCTACCTGCACCGCTTCCCCACCAATACCTTAAAAATAGACCGCTCTTTTGTTAGCAGGATGGGAGGTGAGTTCGATTTCAGTAAAGGAGGGATTGACCCGACCGAAATTGTGCGGTCGATCGTTACTTTGTCCCACAATTTAGGCATGGATGTAGTAGCCGAAGGAGTCGAAGAAGCTTCGCAACTATCTATACTAAAAGGGTTAAAATGTGAGTACGCCCAGGGATTCTTTTTCTCAAAGCCAGTAGACTCTCAAACAGCAGCAGCCCTAATCCGACAGCAAGCAGAAAATCAGAATTTGCTGACATTTAGTTTGTTAGAGAAAGGCCATTAAAAAAACACGGCATTTTGTGAGTCCCGTTTCAGCATAAAATCTTAAAATATTTTAAAACAGTCCCTAACTGGCGTCAGTTAATAACTACGGCATCCAAATCACTGTCAACGACCCATGTCTAAAGATACTGGGCTTCCAGCCTCAGACTTAAACGATAGTTGACCAGATGTGTAGCTGCGTACTACGTTAACGGTAAGAGTTAAATACCTACCAGGGAGTGTTCTCGCTAGTTCCTTGCCAAGCGAAATTTAGGATTAAATAGACTTATTGGGTTAAATCAGTGTCCTAAATATAGTATCGGCCCTTAACTAAGGCGCAAGCTAACATTACCCATCTTATAGAGGCTCCTGATGGAGCGAACATTATGCGTACAGGATTGCGAGGTTTGATGTGGTAATTGTCCCACTGAAAGTACATTACAAAAGTACACTCCCATCTAGCGATCCTCGTGTAATGGAAAGATTCACGGCGCTTCAAACCGCCTAGCCGTTTCCCTCTCAGGTCTAAAGACACGCTCGTTTCCCACTTACCAAATTTTTTTATGACTATTGGCTACCTCGCCCTCGTTCTCCACGCCCACCTGCCCTTTGTCCGCCACCCCGAAAGCGACTACGTTTTAGAAGAAGAATGGCTGTTTGAGGCGATCGCGGAAACCTACATTCCCCTGCTGCAAGTCTTTGAAGGGCTCAAGCGCGACGGCATCGACTTTAAAATTACCATGAGCATGACGCCGCCCTTGGTGGCAATGCTGCGCGACCCCTTGCTGCAAGACCGCTTCGACGACCACTTGGCCAAACTCGAAGAATTAGCGGATCTCGAAATCGAACACAATAGCGGCAACGGTCACCTCCGCTATTTGGCAGAACATTACGCCGCCCATTTCTCTCAAGTCCGCAACTTTTGGGAAAAGTACGATCGAGATTTAGTCAAAGCCTTCAAAGAACACCAAGATACCAACAACCTCGAAATCATCACCTGCGGTGCCACCCACGGCTACCTACCGCTGATGAAAATGTACCCCGAAGCAGTTTGGGCACAAATTCAAGTAGCCTGCGACAACTACGAAGCAAACTTCGGCCGCAGACCAAAAGGCATTTGGCTGCCCGAATGCGCCTACTATGAAGGCTTAGAGCGGATGTTAGCCGACGCAGGCCTCCGCTACTTTCTCACAGACGGTCACGGCATCCTCTACGCCCGCCCGCGTCCCCGCTACGGCAGCTACGCCCCGATTTTCACCGAATCTGGAGTAGCCGCCTTCGGCCGGGATCACGAATCCTCGCAGCAGGTTTGGTCTTCCGAAGTCGGCTATCCCGGCGCGGCCGAATACCGCGAATTCTACAAAGATTTGGGTTGGGAAGCTGACTACGATTACATTAAGCCCTACATCATGCCCAACGGCCAGCGGAAAAATACCGGGATTAAATATCACAAAATCACCGGTCGCGGATTGGGTTTAGGCGATAAACAGTTGTACGATCCTTACTGGGCAAGGGAAAAAGCCGCCGAACACGCCAGCAACTTTGCTTTCAACCGGGAACGGCAAGTCGAGCACCTCAACGGCATTATGCAGCGTCCGCCGATTATTGTTTCGCCTTACGACGCGGAACTTTTCGGTCACTGGTGGTACGAAGGGCCTTGGTTCTTAGATTACCTGTTCCGCAAGAGTTGGTACGACCAAAATACCTACGAGATGACGCACTTAGCCGATTATTTGCGGGGAAATCGGACTCAGCAAGTATGCCGCCCGTCTCAGTCTAGTTGGGGTTTCCGGGGTTTCCACGAATATTGGCTCAACGATACCAATGCTTGGATTTATCCGCACTTGCACAAAGCTGCGGAACGGATGATTGAGTTGGGAAGCATGGAACCTGCGGATGAATTGCAGTGGCGCGCTTTGAACCAGGCGGCGCGGGAAGTGCTGCTAGCTCAATCTTCTGACTGGGCATTTATCATGCGTACAGGGACGATGGTGCCCTATGCAGTGCGCCGGACTCGATCGCACTTAATGCGCTTTCACAAGCTTTACGATGAAGTGAAAGAAGGGAAAGTTGATTCGGGTTGGTTGGAGAAGGTTGAGGAGATTGATAATATTTTCCCTGAAATTAACTATCGCGTTTATCGATCGCTTTAAGTCTCGTTTCCCCTTTCATCCTGTCCCCCCAGCCCTGCTTAAGGGAGGGACAGGATGTTAATTACAATTAGGCGTTGCTCAATCAAGGTATGATAAACTTATAATGCGGTCGCGGGCGCAGAGAATGATTGCTTTGATTTTGATCTTTGATTTTGATACGGAATTGGAACATCTGCAAATTTTAGATAGTGAATTAGTAATAGAATTGAATATCTTAGAAAGTTGTTGTCTAATTTAGAATAACAAGAGTTTTTCGTTTTATGCGCGCTATCCGGGTGCCTTAATCTTGTATCTTTACCCTCAACTCTTATCATATAGTAATCCTTGCAGGAGTCCTAAATTTTAGGATGGCTATATTTGTCAAATCTTTATAAGATTAAGACTTGTAACATATTAGTATTTCCCATTAATCAAGCAATTGTTGGTGTCAAAACATCAATTATTCTTAATAATTGCCAAAAGATAGTGGGTGAGAATAGACTGAAATTAACAATTGTAATCTTTGTTTAAATATTGTTAGATAAGTTAATAATCCGTGTTAGTCCAACAACTTAACTAAGGGGTCTAAATAATTTAAAATTATAGTGAAAAGAGCAGCCAGTACAGCAGTTAAGTTCACACAAGCTTTACAATAGGATGAAATCTAAGTATTTCAACGGCAAAAAATGGCGACAAACATGGGACGATATTTGCACGTACTGAAATTGTTCTGGGGTGCGGCGATCTCCGCGGAACTAGAATACCGCATCAACTTTGTCCTCGCGGCCCTCAGCAGCCTCGGGAATCTTGCGGGCAGCTTGTTTGGGCTGTTTTTGTTCTACCGTACCGGCTACAGGTTTTCGGGCTATTCATGGGAAGAGGCTTTAGTTGTACTCGGTATTTTCACGATTTTGCAGGGGTTTTCGTCAACGTTTCTAGCACCTAATCTCAGCCGTATTGTCGATCGAGTCCAGCAAGGTACTCTCGATTTCGTACTCCTCAAACCCATCAGTTCCCAATTCTGGCTATCTGCAAACACAGTTTCCCCTTGGGGAATCCCAGATTTAATCTTGGGAACCGTATTGCTGCTGTATGCTGCTAACAAATTGGGAGTAGAAATCGGCAACTATTTTTTAACAGCAATACCGCTGTTCTTCGGAACTATTACTCTTTACAGTATATGGTTTATGTTAGGGGCAACCAGCATTTGGTTTGTCAAAATTTACAACGTTACCGAAGTTCTCGAAGGATTGTTAGAAGCGGGTAGATTTCCAATGGCAGCTTATCCCGCAGCTTATCGATTTTTCTTCACTTTCGTAGTTCCCGTTGCCTTCTTGACGACTGTGCCTGCAGAAGCCATGCTGGGGAGAGGTGAAATCGTTTGGATCGCAGGGGCGGGAATATTGGCGATCGGGCTGTTATTTTTCTCCCGCTACTTCTGGCAATTTGCACTCCGCTTTTACACCAGCGCTTCCAGCTAGTTAAGTCGGTAGGTAAGCTGCAGCAGATCTAGATTGTCTATTATGTTTGAGAGGGAGAGGATTTGAGACGGGGGAATAGGAAATTGAAATATACATTTTCAAGGCACAACAGCTTATCTAAAAAATATTTTTTTCTATTTACTTAGATAGTTAAATAAATGTAAGATTTCAACCTATCCTGGAAATGTAAACTGGAAATAAACCACGCAAACGAAGGCAAACCAATGAAAAGAAAAAAACTGGGTAACAGTAATTTTACTATCAGCGCGATCGGTCTTGGAGGTATGCCAATGTCCTTAAGTAGCCGGCCGCCCGAATCGCAATCTATTGCGGTAATTCACCACGCCCTCGATTTGGGTGTCACCCTAATTGACACCGCAGATTCCTACTGCCAAGATGAATCCGACAAACACCACAATGAGCAACTGATTGCCAAAGCTTTGGAACAGTATACCGGAGATACTCGGGCCGTTACTGTCGCCACTAAAGGCGGCTTAATGCGGCCTCAAGGTGCATGGACGCGCAACGGCAATCCCCATCATTTGCGCCAGGCAATTCGCGAAAGTTTTGAAGCGTTGGGCGGTCAGAAACCGATCGACCTTTGGCAATATCACTCGCCCGATCCCGCTTATACCATCGAAGCAGCCCTAGCACCTGCAAAAGAAGCCGTAGAAGCAGGAATGATCCGATTTATTGGAGTTTCCAACTTTTCTGTAGAGCAGATCAAACGCGCCCGCGATACAGTAGAAGTTGTCTCCGTGCAGAATCAATATAATCCTTGGCACAGACAGCCAGAATCAGACGGCGTACTGGAATATTGCGAAACCGAAAAACTGACATTTTTTCCTTGGAGCCCTTTAGGAGGAAGCCGCCGCGCCACAAGCTTGGAAGATATGCCTGCGATCGCCAAATTAGCAGCAGAAAAAAACGTTTCTGTTTACTGTATAGTATTAGCTTGGTTGATGGCAAAATCGCCCTGTATCGTTCCAATTCCCGGTGCGACCAAAGTATCGAGTATTGAGGACTCTGTGCGGGCGCTCGAAGTTAAATTGACTGACGAGGAATTGCAACAAATTGCCGTAAGTTAAGTATATAAGGGCAAAAAAAACAATAGAACAGGCTTTCCGGCCTGTTCCACCAAGAGAACTTTATTGTGGGGAGTAGGGGTTGGGCATCTTGCCCGCCCCGGAAAGTGGGATTTAATGAGTAAAGTTGACATTTTTTGAGGAATTGGGTTTTATGGAAGCTAATCAAGTGAATGCCGATCGAGACGTAGCAATTGAACATCAAAACGTACCAGTCGCCCATGAAGGACTGCACAACTTTTTATACAGTTCCGACTCAGAACACAGCGCAGATGCAGCAATTTCTGAATTAGAAAATGACGGCACGCAAGTAATGTCGATCGATACGTGGCGCGATTTGGCAACTAACGCGAAAGTCGCCGGCGTTTACGCTGTAATGGACACTTCCCGCCACACTCAGTTTATAGGTTATTCGCGAAATATCCTGCTTTCAATCAACGGTCACATCGCCCAAAATGGCGTAGAAAAGTGTGCTTTCCTGCGTGTGCAAACTTTCAAATTCCCGAAGCGGGAAGAAATGGAAAGTTTGCGGGATGCTTGGATAGCAGAAATTGGCAGCATTCCGCCTGGAAACGGTGCTGACAGCGAAATGTGGGCGGCTACGGTAGGCCAAGCAGCGCGATCGGCAATGTCTGCGGAGGAACAAAAAGCTTATGAGGAAAAGAAGCTGAAATTGCGGAAAGCAATGGCAGATTCTACTCTTACCAAAGAGTTAGAAACAGCAGCCAAAAGTGAGGGCGAACAGGCTAAGGATTTGGAAGCTGCTGTTAACAATGATGACTGGAGTGCCATGATTCAATCGCAAACCCAGGAAACAAAGTCCGGCGAATAAAATTCGCTGCTACTTAAACTTTCGTCTACTATAAATGGGGGCGGGTTTATGTAGATTTTTGGTGGAAATTAAAGAGGGTTGGTGAACCAGCCCCTACTAATTAATGACTAATTTTGCGTTCAGTAACTAAAGTCAAACTTACCCATTCACCGCGCTCATTGTAACTGCGAATCATCCGAAACCGCAACTCAGGTTCTACCAACCAACCGGCCTCAAAAAATATAGGTTTTCTCAATTCAATCTTGACAGGTAAAGTGCAAGAACCGCCGTCAGGAAGCAGAATAACTTGCACGGGCGAAGCACCTTCGTTAAAGTGCAGAACTGAACCGTTAATCCTGGCGCTAGAACTGATAACAGTAGCATTACTGCCAAAAGTAATTTTCTGCAGTAGGCGATCGCCACTTTCCAAATGCAATTGCAGTTTGGTAGAATAAAAGTCAGGAGAACGCGAATCTGGATAGATTGTCACGGCCTCGCCCTGCCACTCTCCCAGCAAATCCTCAACAGTTAAAGGCGGACGTTCCGGGACATTTTTATCCGGCTGTTTTTCTCGAATTAAGGTAAGCTTTGATAAATTGCCGTCGGTATTGTATAGCTGAACGAAGCGCAACCGGCGATAATTGTAGATAAAACCAAACTCGGCACCCGACTCAGAATAAGGCGCTAGTTGAATAGTTCCCTGACAAAAAGCTCCATTCTCAAAAAATAGGATATCTCGTCCCAAACTTTGATATTCTCGAACAAGTTCGCTCACTTCCGGTTCGCCGACACCGCTAGGATTTGGGGAAAAGCGACGGAGTTTCAATCGCACAGTTTTGTTGTCATTTAGACCTTCGAGAGAAATAATGCTAGGAGTATCTTGAAGTACCTCTCCCCGTGGCGATAACTGGGTAAAAGAACCGTGCCATTCTCCCAAGTTTTGCAGAAAGTTTTCCCATTGTGATACCATATTTTTACCTGTGGATATATGTCTAAAAATAGAATTATAACTCTGCTTACGGATTTTGGATTAAGCGATGTTTATGTGGGAGTGATGAAAGGTGCGATCGCCCAAATTAACCCGCAGTTAAAAGTCATTGACATTACGCACCAAATACCTTCTCAAAATATTGCGGCGGCGAGGTTTTGTTTGATGACTGCTTTTGCTTATTTTCCGCCGGAAACCGTACACGTTGCTGTCGTCGATCCGGGGGTGGGAAGCAAGAGACGCCCGGTTGCGATTAAATGTGCTAATTGCTTTCTTGTCGGGCCGGATAACGGGTTGTTTAGCGGGGTGTTGAGTCGGGAAAGTGCGATCGCCTCTGTCGAACTCACGAATTCTCAATACTGGCGATCGCCTCAACCGAGCAGCACTTTTCACGGTCGCGATATTTTTGCAGCAGCGGGCGCTCACTTGGCGAACGGGGTGGCGTTGGAAGACTTGGGAGAGGCGATCGACCCTGCAAGTTTAGTCGAGTTAGAGATACCAAATTGTGCCGTTACAGCCACAGGTGCAGCAGGCTGCATTCAATATGTCGATCGCTTTGGCAACCTAATTACTAATATCCCGAATAATTGCATTATAGGTAACAATTGGTCATTGACAATTAGCAATAGTTCTGATGCAATTCGCATCCCCAGCGGTAAAACCTACAGCGACACCGAACCGGGCGATTTAATTGCCATAACTGGTTCTGACGGTTGGCTAGAGATTGCCGTTAACGGCGGCAGCGCTCAATCAGTATTAAAATTGGAATGCGGAGCGATCGTGCAATTGCTTTTTGAAACTAACAATTAAATAGGGTTTGCTGAATAATTGATCGCAGACCACTAGCAGGAGTGATCGATATATTCAAACCGAGTTAAAGATGAGTTTTTCCTGCCTGATTTTGAGACAAATATAAGCGCAAGTTATGTTAAGTCCAAAAACAGGCTTTGTTTGATCCGCTCGACATAAAAACACATAAAAAACCCGGCGCCACCAGGTAGAAAGGTTCATGACTAAAAAAGTGATAGCAATAGTTGTTTGTGAAGTATTATCAAGTTTTGCCATGATTCGATTGAGACCGAATCTTCGTTTACCTTCCCCGAATTTACCCTCAATCGCATTCCTAATTCTGTCATCTTCCAATGCTTGCTTCTTTTTTTCTTTACTAACATTTACGGGAGGTCTTCCTAAAGGCGGCCCACTGATTCTAATGCCTTTTTCATGACACCAAGCTCGGTTTTCTCTGGTACGATAAATTCGATCTGCATGAACTGACTCTGGATAGTATCCCGTGAATCTATAATAAGCTTCTACTTGTGCTTTTAGGTCTCCTGATTCGTTGAAATTATCCCAGCTCATCCGGTCTAAAAATACATATCCTTCAAAACTGCTCGCTGATAGTTTAGCTCCAAATTCTACACTTTTTCCGGCTTTTCCTCTGACTATGGGACGGATATGGGGTTGGCTTAAACTTACTATTCTATCCTCAATGCTCTGTTTATTATTGTCAAATAACCATTGCTGTTGGCGATAAACTTCTGTGAGGACTAGCAAAGTTTTATATTGCTTTTTATTCAGACCTTCTAAGGTCGAACCTGAATCAATTAGCTGTTCAATATGAGCCAAGTTTCTTTTAATATATTGGAGTTGTTTTTTAATTGCTTGTCTTTTTTTATTTCGGGAGGGTCTTCTTTGTTTGGCTATTAATAAGTAATCTTTTCGAGCGAGATTACGGTAGGTTTTGGGTTTTTTATTGGTTTGATATTTGATCTGTTTATACAGGATGTCTATAATTTTTTCGGTATGAACTCTGGCTCCGCTTAATAGTCCTAAGTCGGTCGGGTAACTAATGTCGGCTGGGGCGCAGGTCGCATCTATGATTAATTTTCCGCTATTGACTGACTTATTTTTGGCGTCCGAATCCTTTTTTTTTCCCGTTTTAACTGGGGTGAGGGAGCGTATTTTTTCAACCATTCGCTCGTTCACTTTATTAATTAGGTTGGGACTAATTCGTTGCCGAAAGTGAACTAATAGTGATGGGTCAAATGGCAGCTCGTTACTGTAACTTGATTGACCGATAAAGTATTGCAGATACGGGTTTTCCCGGATTTGTTCGACTGTCTCCCGATCGCTAATTCCGAGTTTTTCTTTGATGATTAATGCCCCCAACGCCATCCGAAAGGATTTGGCCGGTGCCCCCATTTCTGTGGGGAAGTTTTTAGCATATTCTGCTTCAAATTCTGACCACGGGATAAGTTCGGCCATTTTTACCCAACGGTTAAGGAGTGACAATTTTCCACAGGAGGGGAGTTCAAAGTCGGAAGGTGAGTGGGTAGCAAGCTCAGCTTTTTTGTACACGTTCGCAGGTGGTGATGCACGGGTTTTGACCTATTTTACCTGTTTATCTTGCACTTTTTTCTCGCTCGCGCTATCGAAACCCAGACCACGCAATAGGTGATCGATTATTCAGCAAGCCCTAAATAGGACTTTAGCATGGGTACTCAGAAACCGGGTTTTTTACGAAAATACTTTGTTAGAATCAGCAGATTCCCTAAAAAACCCGGTTTCTTTGGCGGAGTGCGTAAGCCATAGTCGGGAAATTTTTAGATTACTCATTTTTGGACGGGCTAATTTTTAAATGCAAGTATTAAAAACCCGGTTTCTTCAATAAACCGGGTTTCTCATCTTTATCCCGCTACCACGAAATTAACCAACTTTCCAGGCACCACAATTACTTTTTTAATCTCCTTACCTTCAAGGTGACGCTTGGCCAATTCCGATTCGCGAGCAAACTTTTCCAAAGCAGCTTTGTCAGCACCTGAAGGCACTTGAATTGTGCCGCGAGTTTTGCCCATAACTTGAATTACAAGCGTAATTTCATCGGTAATTAGGGCAGAAGTATCCACACTCGGCCAAGTTTGCGTATGCACCGATTCACTGTTACCAGTATTGTGCCACAATTCATCAGCAATATGCGGCGCAAAAGGCGCTAATAAGCGAATCAAAGTGTTAATTCCTTCTGCATAAATTGGCGAATTTTTACATTTAGCATCATTCAAAGCATTGCTGAGTTTCATCATTTCAGAAACAGCAGTATTGAACTGATAATCGCCCTCCAAATCTTCGCTCACTGCCTTAATTGCAGTGTGAATTGCCCGTCGCAAATCCTTCTCAGGTTTACTTAATTCAGCATTCTCTCCTGCTTGAGCGGGGGTGGCAGGGACTCGTCCACCAAACTCTGTAACCACGCGCCAAACGCGATTTAAAAAGCGAAATTGCCCTTCCACATCAGCGTCGTCCCACTCCAAATCCTTCTCTGGCGGCGCTTTGAATAAAATAAACATCCGCGCCGTATCTACCCCATATTTGCCCATAACTTCCAAGGGGTCAACGCCATTGTATTTTGATTTGGACATCTTCTCGTAGAAGACTTCCAAAGCTTCGCCAGTTTGAGGATCTTTGGGATTTGCGGGGTCTATATCTGCTGGGGGAACGTATTTGCCAGTAACAGGATTTTTATAGGCCATTGCTTGCACCATGCCTTGAGTTAACAGGCGTTTAAATGGTTCGTCACAATTGATTAAACCCCGATCGCGCAAAACCTTGGTAAAGAACCGCGAATACAGTAAGTGCAAGATTGCGTGTTCGATGCCGCCCACATATTGGTCTACGGGCATCCAATCATTTGTCTTCGCCGTATCGAAGACTTGCTCTTGATTTTGAGCATCGGGATAGCGCAAGAAATACCACGAAGAATCGATAAAAGTATCCATCGTATCTGTTTCTCGCTTGGCCGGAGTGCCACAACTCGGACAAGGAACGTTTACCCATTCTTCCATCTTTGCCAAGGGCGAACCTTTGCCCGTAAATTCTACATTTTCCGGCAACAATACGGGCAAATCCGATGCGGGTACGGGGACAGTTCCGCAGGTGGGACAGTGAATTACGGGAATCGGAGCGCCCCAATAACGCTGTCTAGAAATCAACCAATCTCTCAAGCGGTATTGGATTCGGGCTTTGCCATAACCTGCATTTTCGGCATGGTGAATAATCGCTGCTTTGCCTTTAATTGAATCCATGCCGTTGAAGCTTTCGGAATTAATCATAATTCCGGGTTCGGTGTAAGCTTCCGTCAGCGGAATCTCATCATCAGCCACAATTACTACTTTAATTGGCAGTTGATATTGATTGGCAAATTTGAAATCTCGTGTGTCGTGGGCGGGTACTCCCATGACTGCGCCGGTGCCATATTCGTATAGCACATAATCGGCAATCCAAATGGGAATTTCTTCGCCGTTGAAAGGATTGATTGCTTTGCCGCCTGTGGGGATGCCGCGCTTTGGTTTGTCTTCGGCTGTGCGATCGATCTCGCTTTGCAGTGCAACTTCTTTGATGAAGGTTTCTACGGCGGCTTTTCTGTCTGCGGTTGTCACGCGCTGAGTTAGTGGATGTTCCGGCGCTAAAACAAGGTAACTGACGCCGTAAACTGTATCGGGACGTGTGGTGAAAACGGCGATTTTTTCATCCATTCCGACGATGGGAAATTCTAAGTAAGCGCCGACTGATTTGCCGATCCAGTTGGCTTGCATTAATTTGACTCTTTCTGGCCAATCTGGCAATTTGTCTAAGTCGTTTAATAACTGTTCGGCGTAATCGGTAATTTTGAGGAACCACTGCCGCAATAATTTGCGCTCGACTTTGGCACCGGAACGCCAAGAACGACCTTCGTTATCTACTTGTTCGTTTGCTAAGACTGTTTGGTCGATCGGGTCCCAATTAACTGCGGCTTCTTTTTGATATGCTAATCCTGCTTCTAAAAATTGTAAGAAAATCCATTGAGTCCACCGATAATAATCGGGAGAACAAGTTGTAACTTCTTTTGTCCAATCAAAGGAAATGCCGAGACGGCGAAATAAGCCTTTCATTTGGGCAATATTTTCATACGTCCATTTTGCCGGGGGAATTCCGCGCTCGATGGCGGCATTTTCTGCAGGCAAACCAAAAGCGTCCCACCCCATCGGATTGAGTACGCGATAGCCTTGCATTCGCTTGAGTCTGGCAATTACATCGATGATTGTGTAGTTGCGGACGTGGCCCATGTGCAGGTTTCCCGACGGGTAGGGGAACATGGATAAGGCATAAAATTTAGGCTTTTGGGTATCTTCTGGCATCTGGTCTAAGTTTTGCTCAGCCCATGTCTGCTGCCATTTTTCTTCTATGGATTGGGGGTTATATCTGGAATCCACAACAATTGCTCCGTGCAGGGTTTAGTAATGTTTGCTTCAGTATTTTTACACATTCAAGGGGCTTCGATTCTGATTTTTCTGAGCTCCAAGGATTTTGGCTCTAATCTCTGTATTATATATTGTAGTATATGTAATTTTAGCTGGGGGGCGATCGACCAAATATCCCCGTTCGCCCTGAAAAGAATAAGACTTACGCACGGGTGGTCAGAAACCGCGTTTTTACCAGCAGACTTCGTTACAGTCGGCGAAGCCGCAAAAAACCCGGTTTTTTTGGTCTTGATGCGTAAGTTTTAAAAGAATAAATAACCCCAATTCCCAGAAACCAGATTTCTGAGATAAACCGGGTTTCTTAGCATTTATTCCGGCTTAAATGCTATCGGACTCGCACAGCAATGTACCTTTCAATTTGTCATCGGGTCGGGGCGGGTTTACGAGATTATGGGTTTCAGGCAATTATTGTTGGTGAAACCCGCCCCTACATAAATATTTTTTAACCCGCAATTTATCATTGGTAATTGATAATTTTGTAGGGGCGGGTTTTACCAACCATCTATGTTTAAAACCAATAATCTCATAAACCCGCCCCCACCCAACGACTCCTAAAATTATAAAAAATGGCGATCGGCGATCGAATATATCGCTCATTGGCGTTCTAATTTTGACAAGTTTTTCTGGGCAAAGTTGCGGAGTGTTTCGTCAGGATCGTTCTGTGCGCGATCGCGCACAATTTCTAAAGTTTCAGGGCGATCGGAATATAGTTCAATAATAGCTGCAAGAGCTGTTTGCCGGGGATTATATTGCCAACTGTACTTGCGAGCGAAGGGGTCTTTGATAGCAAGATCGCACAAGAACTCAAATAATTCCGGGTCATCTTTCCAGCCCCGTGCTAATTCTCGTACTGCTGCACATCGCACATACCAATCATCGTCTGAGTGAGCAATTTGTTTGAGAATGGGTAAGGTTTCTGGGTCATCTTTCCACCCCCGTGCTAATTCTGGTATTGCTGCTTGTCCCACAGCCTCATCATCGTCAGATTGAGCCAGTTGTTTGAGAATGGGTAAGGTTTCTGGGTCATCTTTCCACCCCCGTGCTAACTCTTCTACTGCTGCTTGTCGCACAAGCCCATCATCGTCAGATTGAGCCAGTTGTTTGAGAATGGGTAAGGTTTCTGGGTCATCTTTCCACCCCCGTGCTAATACTTCTACTGCTGCACCTCGCACAGCCCAATTATCGTCTGAGTGAGCCTGTTGTTTGAGAATGGGTAAGGTTTCTGGGTCATCTTTCCACCCCCGTACTAATTCTTGTACTGCTGCACCTCGCACAGCCCAATTATCGTCTGATTGAGCGCGTTGTTTGAGCCAAGGTAAGGTTTCTGGGTCATCTTTCCACCCCCGTACTAATACTTGAACTGCTGAATAGCGCACAAGCCAATTATCGTCTGAGTGAGCCTGTTGTTTGAGAATGGGTAAAGTTTCTGGGTCATCTTTCCACCCCCGTGCTAATTCTTTTACTGCTGCATATCGCACATTTTCATTATCGTCTGAGTGAGCAAGTTGTTTGAGAATGGGTAAGGTTTCTGGGTCATGTTTCCACCCCCGTGCTAATACTTGAACTGCTGCTTGTCGCACACCCGAATCATCGTCTGATTGAGCAAGTTGTTTGAGAATGGGTAAGGTTTCTGGGTCATGTTTCCACCCCCGTGCTAATACTTGAACTGCTGCACGTCGCACATCCCCATTATCGTCTGATTGAGCCAGTTGTTTGAGAATGGGTAAGGTTTCTGGGTCATCTTCCCACCCCCGTGCTAATTCTTGTACTGCTGCACGTCGCACATCCGAATTATCGTCTGATTGAGCCTGTTGTTTGAGAATGGGTAAGGTTTCTGGGTCATCTTTCCACCCCCGTACTAATTCTTGTACTGCTGCATATCGCACATACTTATCATCGTCTGATTGAGCGCGTTGTTTGAGAATGGGTAAGGTTTCTGGGTCATCTTTCCACCCCCGTGCTAATTCTTTTACTGCTGCACCTCGCACATTTGAATTATCGTCTGATTGAGCGAGTTGTTTGAGAATGGGTAAGGTTTCTGGGTCGTCTTTCCACCCCCGTGCTAATTCTTCTACTGCTGCATATCGCACAGCCCAATTATCGTCTGATTGAGCCAGTTGTTTGAGCCAAGGTAAGGTTTCTGGGTCATCTTTCCACCCCCGTGCTAATTCTTGTACTGCTGAATATCGCACATCCTTATTATCGTCTGATTGAGCGCGTTGTTTGAGAATGGGTAAGGTCTCTGGGTCATCTTTCCACCCCCCTGCTAATACTTGAACTGCTGCACGTCGCACATCCCCATTATCGTCTGATTGAGCGCGTTCTTTGAGAATGGGTAAGGTTTCTGGGTCATCTTTCCAGTTCCATGCTAATTGTTTTACTGCTGCTTGTCGCACACCCGAATCATCGTCTGATTGAGACTGTTGTTTGAGCCAAGGTAAGGTTTCTGGGTCATCTTCCCACCTCCGTGCTAATTCTTGTACTGCTGCACGTCGCACATCCGAATTATCGTCTGATTGAGCAAGTTGTTTGAGAATGGGTAAGGTTTCTGGGTGATCTTTCCACCCCCGTGCTAATTCTTCTACTGCTGCTTGTCCCACAGCCCCATCATCGTCTGATTGAGCCTGTTGTTTGAGCCAAGGAAAGGTTTCTGGGTCATCTTTCCACCCCCGTGCTAATTCTTCTACTGCTGCTTGTCGCACATACTTATCATCGTCTGATTGAGCCTGTTGTTTGAGCCAAGGAAAGGTTTCTGGGTGATCTTTCCACCCCCGTGCTAATTCTTGTACTGCTGCTTGTCGCACATACCAATCATCGTCTGATTGAGCCAGTTGTTTGAGAATGGGTAAGGTTTCTGGGTCATCTTTCCACCCCCGTGCTAATTCTTGTACTGCTGAAGGTCGCACACCCGAATCATCGTCTGATTGAGCCAGTTGTTTGAGCCAAGGTAAGGTTTCTGGGTCATCTTTCCAAGTGGCTGCAATTGCTGGTACTGCTTGTCTGGGAATTTGATAAACTAGGCTGTGATATTCTGGAGATGTAAAACGAGTTATATTTTCGTATTTAGTTAACTCTTTAACTCGATCGCGCAAGTGACTAGCAATTCCCTCAATAGTATTTCTATTCCTCACTTCATCCAAACACTTCGCGGCCAAAAACAGATTACTAAACTTTTCCGCTTCCCCATTCTGAGTCATTAAATACTCGATAATTTCCCCTGTGAACAGTTCATTAATCGAACCGGCAATCAACCGCAGCACTTCGTGCCAAGACTCCTCTTGCCAGTGTTCACCAAACACCTTGGTTTTGAGATATTCCAGATCTATTTTGCGTTCTCTTTCAAATTGCCAAACAAAATCCGCAGCACAAAAGTATTCCAAAAACGTCCGGTGAACAAAAGCATAATAATCTGCACCCAAAAAGCACAAAATAAAATTGCGAGTCCGTAGTTGCTCGACTATCAACTTAGCTATCTTGGGAGAATCTTTGATTTTAATAACTTGCAAATAATCATCAATAATCTCTTGCAATCGTGGCGCGGCAATTAAATTTCCAGCTAAACCCCTAGCATTTGCTTGCATTTCCGCCGCAACTAGCCGCAGCATAGCTTGTTTGTCTTTGAAGTCAATCACCACATCAAAACGTTCATCATTGAGAGCTTTATCCAAATCCCACTGTTGCAGCAAAACTCGCGAACATTGATGGTACAACTCTGCTCTATCTCTCGGCAATTCTTGATAGCGATTGAGAATCGCCATCATCGTTAACAACAAAGGATTTCCCGCCAATTCTCGAATAGCCTGAGATTCAGCAATCGCCCGACGTAGCCTTTCTTGCTTTTGAACCCGGTCTTTTAGATTATTAAAAGTCAAATTATGCCATTTTTGCAGAAAATATTCAATTTGCGAATCAGTCAAATCTTGTAGCATGAAATGCCGAAAGTTTGCGTCACGAAGCTGCTGGGGCTTGTAACCAATGACGCGAGAAGTCACCAACACTCGCACGCGAGGATAGTTCCTGGTAAAGTTAATAATCTCGCGAACAGCTTGCTCTCGTTGCTGCGGATCAAACACTTCATCTAACCCATCAAAAATCACCAAAGCGTCGCCAGCAACTAGGCGTGCTTGCAATAATTCCCGCTCAATATTGCAGATTGAATTGCTAGCTTGATGGAAAAAATCCAGAAAATCAGTACACTGATTGGAGTTGCAATCTTGCATATACTTCCGCAACTCAATCAGTAACGGAATCGGCTGCGAAGTCCAATTTGGGACTGGTTGTTCAGCCCATTGAAGAGCGAGATACTGAACTAAACTCGACTTCCCAGAACCCGGATCTCCCAAGATTACTAAATATGGGTAATTTTGTTTATCCTCTACTAATTCTAGTACAGAACGAGGAGCTGATTCAGCATAAACTTTTTTGTAGCGTTCCCAATTTTCGGGTAAAATATCTTCAGGATCTAGTTGATCGCTATCAATGAGTCGCTGTTGATAAGATTTGGGCAACTCATGAATTTGTGGCATAGCTTCGCCAACTTCCCGCACATCTTGAGCCACAAAAATATTCCACAATTGCAGTTGATAGCTGTAACCCGAAGTTTCAACTGTATCTAATCTGAGATAACCGTAATTATTTTTAATTGCGTCGCGATACCGCCGCCAACTAATATCAGCAGTTTCTTCCAGTGCTACAGCACCTTTTGGCGCAGCGAGTAAATTTTGTAAAGCCAGGGATTCTTGCCCAAGTGCGAGTGCTTTGCGCCGATACCGTTTAGCTAATTGTTTCCAATCAAATTCATCAGGTAGCGGTAGTAGATGTAGAGTTTCCCAAGTTTGTGCTAACTGATGACTATCTGGGAATTGTTCAGCATTTTGAAAGGGCTTTCCCAATTCGGCGAGTACGGCTGGATGGCGAATAAATTGATCTAAAGAGTCAGTATATTGAATCACTTTCGTTTCTGATTCATCTGCATCTTCCAACTCTTGCTGTACCAGTAGCAAAAACTGTGTCAGCGATGCTATGCAGGCTTGGATGAGGGTGTCTTGAGTTGAGTCTGCAATTTGAGCGTCATTTGTGGAGAAAAGTCTGACAACGAAATTATCGAGATTTTCGCGCATCAGTTTTTCCAGCAGAGTTTTGTAGATAAACCCGACTGTATTTGTGGAAATTCCTGACATTGCTAGCAAATCCATAATGGCTGCCTCATTCGTTCTGTCTTATTTTACCACAAATTTTAGCTCCTCCAAATCTCCCTTCATAAGTCCGAGAGTCCGACAGGGAATGAATTCCCTGTCTCAAAGCTAAAGTCCTCTTAAGAAAACTGAAAAGAACACTTTTTCTCATTTATTCTCGTTCCTAGGCAAAGCCTAGGAATGTTTTCTTGTCCCCCCCTTGTTAAGGGGGGTTAGGGCGGATCTAGACTTTAATACAAACAAAAAAGACTTTCGCTTTAATGTTAAGTTGTCACTAATCGACCAAACCTAGGAATGTTAAAGTAAAGGCTCGGACTGGTATTTTGCGATGATTGCCCTCGCCTGATTGCGAATATCATCACTCACATCAGCCTGACTATCCACCACAGATTGTAATTTTTCAATGAGCTGATTCTGCGTCTCTGGAATTTGGCGAAAATCCCTCATATCTTCACAACACTTAGCAGCTAGAAAAAGATTACTAAAATCATTCGATGCTCCCTCTTGAGCTAGTAAATACTTAATAATTTCTCTAGCAAAGCTGACATCAAGTTTCCCGACAATCAAACTCAGAACCTCATGCCAAGATGAATTATGCCAACGATTAGCAAAAACATCTTGTTTCAGTTCTTCAATGGTAATATTCTGTTTTTTCTCGAAAGAAACGACAAAATGCCAAGCACAGAAAAATTCCAAAAAAGTCCGATGAACAAATCCATAAGCATCACCACCTAAAAAACACAAAATAAAACTTCGCGCTGTTAAATCCTCTCGCAAAACTTTAGCGACTAACGCAGGATCGGAAATTTTTTCAGATATCAAATACTCAGTTAGTATTGCGTCTAAATTTTTATTGTTGATGAGTAAATTGGCGGCATCCAAGGTGTCAGTAGTTTTTTGCATTTGGTGAGCTACTAAGCGCAACATTTCCTGCTTTTTAATATAATCAAGGTAATTATTTACCAAAGGATCTAAAGGACTACTATCTTGCAAGTTTTTGCTGCCATCCCAACGCTGTAATAGTACCTCTGAAGCGCGTTCATATAGAGTAGCCCTATCTCTTGGCAGTTCCTCATTTCGGTTCAAAATTGCCATCATGGTTAACAGCAAAGGATTTCCGGCTAATTCTTGAAAAGCTGAGGAATTATTAATTGAAGCTAGGAGGCGATCGCGTTTTTGATTTCCTTCATTTGGGCAATCTTCAAAAGCCAATTTGTACCATTGAGTGACAAAGGCAGTAATTTGATCTAGATCTAAGTCTTGCAACATAAACTGCTTAAACTTAGCACTTTTGAATAGACCTCTTGCAAAATAATTTTATGATATAATGGAAAGTTTTGCTTGACTGGATTGAATCCCAACTATTAACTT
>NZ_JAUBSB010000047.1:0-49590 GCF_036702135.1 Microcoleus sp. LAD1_D3
TCGCTTCTGTGATTTATTGCGTAAGCGTTGCTTGCCGTAGGCGTCGCATCCCTCTTTAAAAACTGTCCGGAGTATTGTTAAGGATGAAGATCAAAAAAAGCAGTGGGATGATTGGTACGGTATTTTTCGTGAACAAGCGCGTGAAAAAAAGAAAAATGGTGATGGAGATAAGTGGAAAAGCAAAACAGAATTAGCTAAATTATCAATATCTGTCGAAAAATTACCGCCAGAAATTGAGACTGAGTTTAAACGAGAAAACTTGATTGGCTCAGATGGAAAACTATCGTTGCAAGCAGTTAAAGAAAAAGGAGCTTTTACGGAAATAGAACATTTTTGTAAATATCTTGACGGTTTGTGGTTAGAACATTATGTTTTGCAGCAAGTCAAAAATATTGCCGATCGAAACTCTATCAAAGACTACGGACTTAATTTTCAAGTCCCTCTCCTAGGAACTCAACAGGGATTTGAATTTGATGTTGCGTTTACAAGGGGCTATCAACTGTTCGCCATGTCTGTCTCAACAACTAGCAAAAGAGATTTATGTAAAAACAAGCTGTTTGAAGCCTACTTACGAGCGCGACAAATGGGCGGTGATGAAGCAAGAGTTGCTTTAATTTGCTGTACTAACGAACCAGATACTCTCAAAGCAGAGGTAGCAGTGCTAGATGACAAAAAAATTGCTGTGTTTGGACGTGATGACCTAACGGATCTAGCGAGCAAAATTGAAGACTGGATTAAACAAAATGATAAGGATGCAAAATGAGAAAATTTACTGTCACGGTACTAGACACAACAGGAATTCAACCTTACATTTTCGGTAGTAACCGCTTGCGAGAAAACATTGGTGCATCCTATCTCGTATCTCAAGCAACTGACAACTGGGCTAGAGAAGCTTTAAATAAGCTGAAAAAAAATATTAACCGAGAAGTTTACGCCTTCGATCCTGAAAAACCTCAATCGGAGGCAAAACCACGTATCGAAGATGATGGACTAGCTGCTGAATTAGTTTATGCAGGTGGTGGCAATACAGTATTGCTGTTTTCTGAAAAACAATATGCCGTGGAATTCACTAAAATTTTGAGTAAACGAATCTTAGAAGAAGCACCTGGAATCAATCTTGTCGCTGTCCATCAAGAGTTTGATTGGGATAGTCAATCTCTGTATAAAGTAGTCCAAGACTTGATGAAAAATGACCTGGATGTTAAAAAGCGAAGCAGGATACCTTCTGCACCGTTGCTAGGGTTAGGTGTGACAGCAACTTGTCGCTCGACTCAGTTAGTTGCTGTAGATATGAGCGTGCCATTTAAGGATGAAGATGATGAACCTTATCTAATTTCTAGAGAAATTCTGAACAAACGGAAGGCGGTTGAGTTAGCTAATAACCAACTCAAACATAAATTAATCACCTCTACTTCCGAAATTTACGAATTTCCCCTAAGAACTGATTATATGGGGCGTTCTGAAGGAGATTCCAGCTATGTCGGTGTAATTCATGCTGATGGCAATGGTATGGGTAAACGCTTTCAAGAGTTTGGCAAAGATAAGTCTAATCGAGATTACATTATCGCTATGCGCGAACTATCCCGCAGCGTTAATGATGCTGGTATTAATGCGCTCAGAAAAGTGATAGAGATGCTCGCTGCATCAATTATTGATGTAGAGGAGGACGGTAAAATAGTCAAAAAAGTTATGGGTAAGTTTGCTATTGAAGGGAATAACTTGCCCTTTCGTCCTCTAGTCTATGGAGGTGATGATGTCACCTTTGTTTGTGATGGGCGCTTAGGACTTGAACTGGCTGCAATTTATCTTGAAGCACTTGAAGAACAAAAAATTGCAGATGGTAAGCCGATTAAAGCTTGTGCCGGAATTTGTGTTGTCAAAACTCACTATCCCTTTGCTCGCGCTTATCAACTGAGCGAAGATTTGTGTCGAAAAGCTAAAAAGTTTGTTAAAGATGAAAACAAAGGAGACTTTTCAGCTTTGGATTGGCATTTGGCAGCGAGTGGCTTAAGTGGGTCAATTTCTGAAATTCGCGATCGCGAATATAAAGTGCTTGCTGGTAGCTTATCAATGCGACCTGTAAGCTTGAGAAAAGAACAACATAGTGATTGGCGTACTTGGGAAGGCTTCACAAAAGTAGTCAAACACTTCAATGAAGATGAGGAATGGAAAGGTCGTCATAATAAGGTGATTGCTTTAAGAGATGTACTGCGACAAGGGATTGACGCAACTCAGAAGTTTCTCAAAAATTACAGAATCAAGGATGAGCAACTGCCGAGTTTCCCAGAATGTAGCGGTCTGAGTGTAACATTAGCTAAACAGGGTTGGGTACATGAAACTTGTGGTTATTTTGATGCGATTGAAGCGATGGAATTTTATATCTCATTGAGGGAAGAATGCAATGCCGATTTACCAACTGAAAATAGAACTGCGGAGTGATACTACGTTTGGACGGGGAGATGGAGTCGCAGGTTTAATCGACCAAGAAGTCGAACACGATCCCTATGGTTTTCCTTACTTGCGGGGACGTACTCTTAAAGGATTGCTGAGCGAAGAATGCGATAACTTAATCGCTGTTTTATCTAATCATCAACAGGATTGGGAAAAAGTTGCTTGTAAACTATTCGGGACGCTTGGTAGCACTCTGGGAACAATAGGTGCAGTTCACGTAGGTGATGCTTGTTTGCCCGATGACTTACGTCAAGCTGTTGCTTTCCAGATTGAGGACGAAACTTTAACAAAAACAGAGGTACTTGATTCGCTGACAGCTATTCGTCGTCAGACTGCAATAGACGCACAATCCGGTACACCAGATGAAGGTAGTTTGCGTTCATTGCGTGTAGTTTTGCGCGAGCTTTATTTTACGGCTGATTTGATTTTCGAGAAGATGCCAAGTAATGAAATGTTGTCGCTTTTAGCCGTTAGTTCTTTGGCACTCCGACGCTTGGGTAGCGGGCGCAATCGAGGTCGCGGTCGCGTTAGATGTACGCTACACGATTCAGAAGGTAGTGATATTACCCATCAATCTGCGAAGATTTTTGGAACAGAAATTAAGGAGAAAGTTGCATGAAAGCTATTACTTTATCATTGGAAACCCAGCAACCAGTTCTCGCTACTTCATTTCAAGGCGATCCGAACAGCGATGTTTCGTATTCTTACATTCCTGGTAGCATGATTCGCGGTGCAATTATTGGGCGTTATATGAGGCAGCATAATTTATCAGAACTGGATTTAACCAGTCAGGAAATTAAGCGACTTTTCTTTGATGCCCATAGTACCCGTTACTTAAATGCTTATCTTTTGAGTCAAGAAAAGCAACCGCAACGTACTCTTCCTCTGCCTTTATGTTGGTTCAAGGATAAGGATGCAGAACTTAAAGAGAATTCCCCTATAGCTGTCTATGATTTTAGTATTGATAGAGGAGACGATCCAGAAACTCCAAAGGCTGTGGGTGAATACTTCTGGTCAGAAAAAGGGGGAATGATAAATTTATACAAAGAAAAGCGGCGGATTAATATTCATAATTTTCGCGATCGCCAAAAAGGACGTTCTACAGACAATCAAGGTGAAATCTTCCGCTACGATGCCCTAGATGCGGGACAAACCTTTCAATCAGTCATCCTCTGCGAAGATGGAGACGCGATCGCACTTCAGATGTTATTAGTCACCGAACCAAACCTCTAGTTAGGCGGTTCTCAAAGCGCCGGCTACGGACATACCAAAATTATAGACTTAAAAATTCTCGATCGTTGGGATGAAGTAGGAATTCCAGCAGAAGACCGTGAAAATGATGAAATTTTCAGCATTACACTTTTCAGCGACACGCTTTTAAGAAATGAATCTGGTCAGCCTGTAGCCGATCCAATATTAATTAAACACGCTGTCGAGGAAGTATTAAATATCTCATTACCTGAACCTAGCAATATTTTTGCTAGTAGCACTTTGATTGGTGGATTTAACCGTAAATGGGGATTGCCTTTACCTCAAGTACCAGCATTAGCGGCGGGAACTGCGATCGTTTTTGAAGGTTTTGAGATTGATGAAGCACAAATTCAACAACTAGAATATCGGGGAATTGGAGAGAGAAGAGAAGACGGTTTTGGACGAGTTGCTGTCAACTGGTTAAAAAAAGAAAAGTTTTTAGTCAGTTTACCTAAGTCATCTAGTAGCTCTAGCTTACCTTGCTTAAAAAAAGAAGGTTCGCATCTTTTAGCTGAACAGATGGCACAAAGATTGTTAGAACAAAAGCTTGAACAATATCTTCAAACAAGGGTGGGACGTTTAAGCTTGGATGAGGGCATCAGTAACAGCCAACTGTCACGATTACAATCTGTTGCACGACAAGCACTTCCTAACGGGGATTGTAGTTTAGTTATTTCGCTGCTAAATAACTTACCATCGAATGCCAGGAATCAATTTGAACGCACAAAAATTGGTAATAAATCGTTCAGAAAACAGCTTGACGAGTGGTTAGAGAATCCGACAGATTGGATTGAGGGCATAACAGAAGTAAAAATTGCTGATGTTGAGCGCAATTTTAATGACGATCGCGCCAAAGAAGATAAGCTAGCCCAAAAGTACACGCTGCGGCTGATTATGGCAGTGGCAAAGAAGGCAACTAAGGAGAAAAAATAATGAGTCAAGAACGCCTAAACCGCAATCAGCATCCGATCGCCAAACGTATCATTGTACGGGGTACGTTAATCTTAGATACGCCGACTTGCTTGGGAAGCGGTGACGCTGATAGTCCAACGGATATCGCATTGCTGAGAGATACTGTGAGTGACTGCGGGCTGTTAATTGGTTCATCCATTGCAGGTGCTCTGCGTAACTACTTGCGGGAGTACCAAGACGGATATGGTGTAGAGGAACAAAATGGCGATCGGGCTACTCGCTTATTTGGTGGTACTCGTCGCGATCCTGATGGCGAACAAAGTCCATTAATTATCAATGATGCTATTAGCAGCACTATTCCCACTGTGGAATTAAGAGATGGTGTAGAAATTGAAGCCATAACTGGCACGGCAAAACCCGGTCATAAATACGATTTGGAACTGTTAGCGGCAGGAACCAAATTTCCACTTTCCTTTGAATTACTGGTAGAGAAGGATAAAAAGTCTGTAGAACAGCAAGCATTAATTAATTGTTTAGCATTAGCCTTACAAGGCTTAGAAAAGGCTGAAATCGGCATTGGCATGAAAAAGCGGCGCGGTTTTGGTCGCTGTCATGTCAAAGAGTGGCAAGTTTGGAACTTTAACCTCGAAGATCCGGGCGATCGCACTGCCTGGTTAAATTTTGAACATTGGCGCACAGATTTATTGCCCGATCGCACAACTTATCCGTCAATTGCGACAGCGCTGGGAGTATCATTAGAGAATGAGAGCGATCGGCGCGATCGCTTCGTCATCCACGCTCAATTCCAATTAGTCGGTTCTCTCCTCATCCGTTCCGGTCAAGATTCTACGGGACGAGCTCCCGATGTCGTACACTTGAAATCTCATCAACCAGATTCACCTAATCCAGAACCAGTATTATCCGGTACGAGTTTAGCAGGAGTATTGCGCCATCGAGCCGAGCGAATTGTTAACACGCTCGGCGGTAGTTCCACACTTGTGAAGGAGTTATTTGGTTTTGTTGAGGGGAAGGAAGCACAATCAAGCCGATTAGTTGTTCGCGAGAAAGTCATTAAAAATGCCACTGAATTAGTACAAACTAGAATTGCGATCGATCGCTTTACCGGAGGTGCATATCACGGCGCACTATTTGAGGAACAACCTATATTTGGTGGCGATAAAACCCTTGTCACTGTTGAGCTAGAGTTACGCAAGCCCGAAAAGTATGAAATAGGATTGCTGTTACTATTGTTGAAAGATTTGTGGACAAGCGATTTACCTGTAGGAGGTGAAAGCAGTATTGGCAGAGGACGTTTAAAAGGAATTAAGGCAGACTTAATCTGGCATCATCCAGACAATCCGCAACAATGGACAATTTATGAAGCAAATGATGAGTTAAAAATTATCGATTCAATCAACCCAACTCAGTCGGAAAAGTCAGTTAGAGATAAACTCGAAGGATTTGTTAAAGAATTGTGGGCACATTTAGGAAAGGAGGTAGAGGTATGAAGAATGCGATCGATTGTTCGGGAGAAGTTAAACAATTTGCGGATGACGATGCTTTGCATATTTGGCTAGAGGAGCAAGCCAAGTCTTATCAGCTACCTTATTTGTTAGCTCATGCTGAGGATGGGGTAATTTGGGGCAGTTTTGATAATGGAATGTTGATAACGGCTGAAAAGGTATTTCACAAACCGGATTTTAATGTTGATTTTCCCAAGCTGCGGTTATTGACATTGCAACAATGTCGTGTATTTGGTGAAAATGGTGAAGTCTTTCTTTGGCAGAGTGGAGGGAAGTGGAAAGGGCGTTTCATCGCTCAGTCAGAACAGGATAAAATTATAGAAAGCCAAATTCTTTATGGAACGCAGGGAAAAGAGAGAGAAGGCTTTACCTTACTTTCTGATGGTTCTCAAGGACTCAGACACGCTGTGCCCTTAACAAGTATTACTTTTGATGGAAAAAACCGTCCAGTGCGTCTTGTAGTACATCATTATATTACTCACGATGATACAGGTGTAGCTCGGATATATCTCAGCCGTCTTGTTGATTTAAAGACTCACAAAAACTAGGAATATTGAGGATTTAGTATGGCTCCGAAACATTTGAGACAAATCCCAGAAAATCGGCAGGCGATCGCCCCATACAATTTTATCGAACTACCAGATCGAGTTGTAGAAGTGACTGAAGATTATCTGCCCAACAGTAACTGTTACGAACCAAAACGTCACACGGGCAAAATATACTGTACTTTAACTACTTCATCACCTCTATACATTCGCTGCGGATTAACGACAGAAGAATTTAAACAGGAAACGGAAGCTAAAGATTTGCCCGACTTTTTCTATACCAATCCTACTGCGAAAGTCCAAAAGCCTGTAATTCCTGGTAGTAGCTTGCGCGGAATGCTAAGAACGCTTGTTGAAATTATTAGCTTTAGCAAGATAGAGCGAGTATCGGATCGGCAACATTTTTTCTTTCGGGCAGTTGCCACTACTGAAAATGATGATTCTTTAGCTCAAGCATACAAGCAACATATAAATCCTCAAAATGTCAAAGCGGGTTATCTCAAAAAAGAAGGCGATCGCTGGTTTGTTTGTCCTGCAAAATCTCTCAAAGGTGTTACATTTGCTTGGGTTAAAGAGGAAGATTTATCAACTGCTGATTTTCCTAGACTAATCAGCATGGATGAGCTTGGATATTTACCTCAGTACATCCCAGTTAGCTTTAGGGATATCAATAAAAATAAGACTAACCGTTTTTTTGCAGAGGATGTTAGCCCGCCTCATACTCATCCAATGAATAACGGGATGTTAGTCACCAGCGGTAATATGAAACAAAGTGATGACTCATCTAAGAAAACGACCCGCCGCAATCATTGTATAGTATTTCAGCAGAGTCCAAGTCTGAAGAGATTAGAAATTGACCCGATTGCTATTCAGCATTACTGCGATGCGCTAACTGACTTTCAAAAGTTGAATCCGTTTGATAGTAATTTAGGTGTTTTACAAGATAGCAGACCTATCTTTTACTGTCAGCCACAAAATGGGAAAATTGTGACTTTATTTGGTCAAAGTCCTAATTTTCGCATTCCATATTCTCCTAAAAATGATGGAAAAGCTGCTTCAGCAGTAGATTTTATTCCTGACGGTTTAGGCAAGTCGGATAAAATAGACTTAGCTGATGCTATCTTTGGATTTATCAAAGATAAGCAACCTGGAGAAAAACCAGCAAAAACTCGTTCTGGGAGAGTATTCATCAGTGATGGGATTTGTGACAACGCTACCTCTGATATATGGTTAAGTAAAAACACAATCACACCCAAAATTCTCGCCAGTCCTAAACCAACTACTTTTCAACACTACTTAGTTCAAAGCAGTCATGCTAAAAATGCTTTGAAACACTATGCTAGTAAGCCCGAAGAAGATACTGCGCTCCGGGGACATAAACTTTACTGGCATCAAGGCTCATCTCCGGCAATTCAACATGACAATCCTGATGATGTCTCTGATACGCAAAAAACACAAATTCAGCCAATAAAGCCAGGAGTTGATTTTCAATTTACTATTTATTTTGAAAATTTGACTGATGTAGAACTTGGGGCGTTATTATGGGTGCTTGATATTGCTAAAAATGAAAAATATCGCCTGTCATTAGGCATGGGTAAACCCTTGGGAATGGGAGCGGTGAAGATTGAGTCTAAATTGTATCTCAGCAAGCGTAACATACGATACAGCGGCTTATTCGACGGTCTTAAGTGGGCACTTGGCGAAGACTTTGAAGAGAACCCTGATTATCAAAGAGATTTTGAAAATTACGTGCAGGTAAATATTAGGCAAACTGGTAATTTCAGAGATATTGAACGGATTCAAATGCTCTTGGCGATGCTGAGTTGGCAAGATAGTCCTTCAGCAAATAAAACACGTTACATGGAAATTGAACGCCAACAACAACCATTGGACGGCGATCCGAACGAGTATAAAACTCGGCGCGTACTACCTACACCATTGGAGGTAATAGAGAAGCCCGGAGGCTCGCGCCCTGTGCGACGAGCTTCAACACCTCCCCCAAACCAGGAAGCAGCCCGTATCACTACTTCACCTCCTGTCAAACTTCCTCAATCTGAGCAAGCCAATACATTCTGTAAAGGTCAAATTGTAGAAGCTAAAGTTTTAGAAATGGTGACCAAAGTTATAGACAGTAAAAAAACTAAAACTACGATAGCCTATGAGGTAAATGGCTCCAAGCTTGGGAAGACAGAAGAAATTTATAAAAAGTCGGTTCCGTTCGCTCTTGGTGATGTTGTAAAACTCAGAATTACAGAGGTAAGAAATGACGTTATCAAAAAATATGAGCGTCTGGAACAGCACGATCGCGAGTAACGATCCCCGCCGATCGCCCCTACCGCACCCATCCCACCAAAAGCGATCGCCCTTCACTTCCCCATAAGGCTAAACTAATCTCAGCTTTCCCCTAAAAAATTCTCCCCGATTAATGAACATCGCCTATCTAGTCAACCAATACCCCAAAGTCAGCCACAGCTTCGTCCGCAGAGAACTCCTAGCAGTCGAAACCTGCGGCCTCAAAGTCGGGCGTTACTCCATCCGATCGTGCGAGTCCGAACTCGTAGACGGCGCAGACAAACAAGAACAAGAACTGACCAAAGTCATCCTCGGAGTTGGGGCACAAGGCCTAGCGTGGGGTTTGCTCCGCGTTGCCGCAACTAGGCCCCTTCGATTCCTCGAAGCTGTGCGGTTAATGTTCAAAGTTGGCTGGCACTCGGAACGGGGGATTTTGCTGCATCTAGCTTATTTAGCAGAAGCTTGCATTCTTTTAAATTGGTTTGCAGAATCCGGTACAGCACACGTTCACGCTCATTTCGGGACAAATTCGACAACAGTTGCAATGCTGTGCCGCGTGCTTGGCGGCCCGACTTACAGTTTCACGGTTCACGGCCCTGAAGAATTTGATAAAGCCACACTTCTTTCCTTAGACGAAAAAATTAAACGATCGACCTTTGTAGCAGCGGTTAGTTCCTTCGGTAAAAGTCAGCTTTTTCGGTGGTGCGATCGCACTTTTTGGTCAAAAATTCACGTCATACACTGCGGCGTAGATGCTGCATTTTTAGCTGCACCTTACGTCCCTGTACCCGCAGCGCCCCGCTTAGCTTGTGTTGGGCGGCTCAGCGAACAAAAAGGTCATTTGTTATTGCTAGAAGCTGCTAAATTGCTAGCAGTTCAAGGATTAGAGTTTAAGTTGGTACTGGTAGGAGACGGGCCGCTGCGATCGGATATTGAAAAGCAGATTCTGCAACTCGGCCTGCAAAACCATATAGAAATTACCGGCTGGGCCAGTGGCGATCGAGTTCAGCAAGAGATTTTAGCTTCACGGGCAATGGTATTGCCGAGTTTTGCTGAAGGTTTGCCCGTCGTAATTATGGAAGCCCTCGCTCTTAATCGGCCCGTAATTAGCACTTATGTTGCTGGCATCCCGGAGCTCGTAGAACCCGGTGTTTGCGGTTGGTTAGTTCCTCCCGGTTCCGCAGAAGCATTAGCCGTGGCGATGCGCGCGGTATTGGAAGCACCTTTAGAAAAGCTAGAACAAATGGGGAAAACAGGAGCAGAGCGGGTTGCTCAACAACACAATGTTGATTTAGAGGCAAAAAAATTAGTGGGGCTGTTTGAGAGCGCTTGAGAATGGTGCAAAACCTATGGATTAACTGACATATTGCACCATTATTAATCAATACGGTTCAGATAAGAATAATCTGATTTCCTTTCACAAGTCTGGAACTCTCATAAATGCGTGAAATGAAATTCGTCTGAAAGCGCTAACTGAACCGTATTGCATTATTAATAAGTCTTTCAAGGGCGGGCAGGATGCCCACCCCACAAGAAAATTAATTGTTCCTTTAATTAAGCTGTAATTATTTGTGGAACAGGCATCTTGCCTGTTCCTTTAATTAAAGTAACCTACTTACAAACTTTTTAAGGAATAGGAACCGATCGCAATAATCGATCGACAATTGCCTTAGCCCTCCTTCCGCCCGCCGGAATCAAACGGTGAGACAGTACGTGCGGCGCCACATACTTAACATCATCATCAGTAGCAAAATCCCGGCCCTCCATAAATGCCAAAGCCTGGGACGCCCGGTGCAAAGCCACCGCACCCCGGGGACTCACCCCCAGAGTAATCTCCTCATCCTCCCGCGTCGATCGCACCAAATCTACAATATACTGTTTCAAAGACGCTTCTACCTTCACACCAGCGCACAAACGGCGCAATTCCTGCACTTCTTCCAAAGAAATACAAGGCTGCAAATCTTCCACTGCAAAACTATCAGAAAGCCGTTCCAACATTTGCAACTCTTCCAACGCAGCGGGATAGCCTAATGTCAAAGACAAAGTAAACCGATCCATTTGCGCTTCCGGTAGCGGAAAAGTTCCTTGATATTCGATCGGGTTCTGAGTCGCAATCACAAAAAACGGCGTCGGCACATTTCGAGAAACTCCATCTACTGTCACTTGCTTTTCTTCCATCACTTCCAGCAAAGCTGACTGAGTTCGCGGCGTCGCCCGATTGATTTCATCAGCAAGCAAAACATTAGCAAAAACTGGCCCTGGCAAAAACTCAAACTCTCCGCTGCGCGGATTCCAAATATTAGTACCGGTGACATCCGTCGGTAACAAATCGGGAGTGCACTGAATCCGCTGAAACTTGCCATCGATCGATCGCGCCAAAGACTTCGCCAGCAGCGTTTTTCCCACACCCGGCACATCTTCAAGCAGCGCGTGTCCGCCCGAAAGCACCGCTACCAATACCAAGCGAATAGCATCGGCTTTGCCAACAATAGTCTTGCCTAAATTTTGTTTGAGCCGTTCAATATGTTGTCTCATATCCCTGATTTCTAATTGTTAATTGCTAGTTGCTAATTGTTGATCAAACATCAAATTGCCCAAATCTTGAGTCTTTGCCTTGTGGACTTCGGATTTGTACAACTAGAATTTAGTCTGACTCATCTTGCACCATTTTTAAAACCGATCGCCGGTTCTAGATCACATAATTATTAGACTTTAGCAGTTAAGAGGCTTCTAGCAATATCGCAATCTGCCTGAATTTGAGTTTTGAGAGCATCCAGAGAAGCGAATTTTTGTTCGGGCCGCAAAAACTCTACCAAACTCGCGCTCAAGGTTTGACCGTACAAATCCCCAGACCAATCTAACAGGTGAACTTCCACAGTGGGTTGTTGACCGTCTACCGTCGGGCGACAGCCAACATTCATCACCCCATTGACAAAAGATAAATTTGATGCTGCGCCGGGAATTAGAGATTTGGGATTTTCCTGCTGATAGGAAGAACTTCCATCTTTCATCTTTTCCCATCCATGCTTTACCGAGACTCGCACCGCATACACGCCAAAACAGGGCAAAAATTTTTCCGGCGGCAGTTCGATATTGGCAGTAGGAAATCCGATCGTCCTGCCCAGCCGCTGTCCCCCAACCACAGTCCCGACTAAACTGTAAGGTCGCCCCAGCAACTGATTCGCTCTTGTGAGGTCGCCGGATGCCAGACCTTCGCGGATGGCAGAACTGCTGATCCGATCGCCCTCACCGCAATTGTGCAGGGGTACAAGAGCAACATCAATACCGTAACCCGAGGCGATCGACTGCAAATCCACCGCCGTTCCAGCGCGTCCCCGTCCAAACCGAAAATCAACTCCCACACTAATTCGACTCGCTTTTAGTTGCCGCACCAGAATTTCCTCGACAAACTCAGAAGCAGTCAAAGCCGCCAATTCTCGATCAAACGGCAGCAGCACAAGTTGCTCGACGCCCATTGCTGCAAGCAATTCTACCTTTTCTGCCAGAGGTGTCAGCAGTTTTTTCGGTTGACCCGTAAAAAATTCTTGCGGGTGCGGATCGAATGTCACCACAGTGCCGTAAAATTTATCGACCCCATCAGAATCGATCCCAGAGAGGCTGTTGCCGTCGGCCCTAGGGCCTATCAAACCCTCGAAATTATGGCTGTCGGCTCTATCCGGCGGTGCTGCTGAGTCGTTGTAGCAGGTCGCCCGAGGTTCGCTTTCCAAATTTTCATCTGTGTCAGCGTTTGAGCGCAAGTTTTGCCCCGACGCAAAAACCGTCGCAGAATTTTGCCCAGGCGATCGATTTAAAATTGGCTGCACGACTTGTCGATGCCCTAGGTGCAAACCATCAAAGTTTCCCAAGGCAACAGAAGTTGGAGTCAGAGCAGCGGTACAAGAAGAAGTTACCCACACGCTTAAGATTTTGACATACTTAGCCAGATTGCGATCGCCAGTCGATGTTAGATTTTAGATTTTAGATTTTAGAATTGACTCCACAGATAAATCTGGAAGCTTGAACTTTGGTCTAAACTTTTTGGTTTTCCCCGACAGAAGTACGTGGCACGGTATCCGTCTTTGAGTGAGGTGAGCCCTCGCTTAAATGTCAGATTTCACTGATCAAGATTTCAGAACCATCTGGCAATCTCGAATCCATCAGACATGAACTTGAGGCGCTTGCACCGACGCTTCAGACAAATCGTTATCAGGAGGCAGCAACTGTAACGACAAACCTTCCCGCGCCATCAAACTATTCGGGAACCTTTGAGCCACTTGTTCTCCCACCTTGTCTAAAAACTCGTCATTGTGCAGGGGGTCGTGGTGAAAAATCACCAACTTTTTGACATTAGCAGCCTTTGCCACCTTCACCGCTTCCTGCCAAGTCGAATGTCCCCAGCCGACCTTGCTGCTCTTCTCGGCATAATACTCCTCATCGGTATAAGTAGCGTCGTAGATCAGCACCTCAGCATCCTGAGCCAAATGCAGCACATTTTCGTCTAAACGATCAGGAAAATGTTCGGTATCAGTCACGTAAGCAGCCGAATACCCCCGCCAGTTGACGCGGTAGCCTATAGCTTCCCCCGGATGGTTCAACAAAGCAGTTTCCACCTTAATCTCTCCGAGTTCCAGCGGTTGGCCCACTTCTATATCGTTAAATTTCAGGTCTGCCCCCATAACTTGCAGGGGCACCGGAAAATTGGGGTGCAACATCTGGTCGTGGAGGCGCTGCTGGATAGTAGCCTTATTAGGAGCAATAGCCCCATAGATGTGAAAGCAGTTCCCAGGAATAAAAGCTGGGACAAAAAATGGGAATCCTTGAATGTGATCCCAGTGAGAGTGAGTAAAAAACATATGAGCTTTTACGGGCATCTGGGACAGGAGAGTTTGTCCCAAAACCCGCAATCCAGTACCGCCATCGAAAATTAGGCGACTGTCACCCACTCGCATTTCTACACAGGGCGTGTTGCCCCCGTAACGTACTGTTTCTGCCCCGGGAGACGCTATGCTACCTCTAACGCCCCAGAAGTGAACCGTGAATTGGTTTTGCATACTAGACATGGGTTTTCTTGCAAGATTGTTCCGGCGAGTTATGGGTAAGGTGTTTACAATTACTAAGGGCTTTACCATCAAACCCAAGTTCTTTGACGGTCGAGTTCCCCACTTGTTGGAAGTACCAAGAGTCTCGCTCATCGCGAGAATGCAAAACTTTTGGGCTTGACAACTGAGCAATAAATTACAAGGTAGACTCATCAAGTCTCGATCGTAACTATTCTTTTCTTCTCTTCACTAGCCTAACCTCCGCAGACACACTTTGGGGCAGCAGTGCTGTCTGAGTTTGGTCAAAAGCCGCTGTTTTTCCAGCCTCCGCACTTGCCGAACACGAGGATCGCGCGATCGGTTGTTTGCCTTGCTGCTTTACGGGTTGAAACGCGGATGATGGCTTTCCTGCTATCTAGTCCGGTCGATCAACCATAATATGCTAGGTGGCGGGGCAGTTTGACGCCGATATCTGGCTGATATTGCCGATCGGGCGTGAACGCGCCTCTACAAGAATGACGGTTAATTTACCCGACTTGAGATGCTCCCGCCATCGAACCCCTGCCCATGAGCATCCGGGACTCCTTTTTAGCAGAACCCGGTTTAATTAACTCAACTCCCATTAATTCAAAAATCTTAGCAGTTTAGGAATGCTCCTGCTATTAATCATCCGCCAAGACTGTCTGGATTCTGGGCCAGCCAAGAGGCTGCGGTTCGTCCAGCTAGCGGTCAAGCTGAACCCAGCCTCATCTGACACCGGGGTAGCAGCGACATTCCCAGCCAGCCGGCAAAAGGCTAAATTTTCGTCGTGCATTTCTTGGCGGATGAATTGAATCACTTAAAATTCCCCTATTTTCTGAAATTAAAAAATTTCGGTTTTTTGCCATCAGCTTAACTTCGATCGACCTTCTGTCTCAAGAGTGATGCAAAAATATTTGTTGTTAACCTGTGGTGCTTTTCTCAAAAATCTTCAATAGCCATATTTTTGGTAATGATTTCTCGGAATTCGGCGCCGTTGCGGTACTCGCCAGGGGTTTAAATTTCCGGTATCATAGAGTCTACGACTCTTGTTTACCGAGAATCTAAATCAGTGCTAAAAACGCCTGGATAACTTTAAGTTATTTTTCAAAAAAGTCAGTATGAATCAAGTTAGAAAAACTACCACCAAGCTGAATCGATCGCCTGTGAAAGTACCCGATCGCACTTTGCAACTCGAATCGCTCCCCTTGAGCGAATTGTCCTTAGAAATGACTCAGGGCCAAGCTTTGAGGGAATTTAGTTCGGACGATCGCCCGCCGGGAACCCCAGCAGCCACAAGCCGAACTGGCAAAACAAGACGCCGGAGGGTAGATGGCAAGAGCGAGGGGGCCCGATCGCCTGTGTATTCTACTGCTCTTCTCAAGTGGCTGCTAGAGCGTTTGACTAGAGCAAAAGGTTGGCTGGCAGTTGTCACCCTGGCAGGAGTTTGGGGGTTGTGGAACAGTGAGTTACTGTTTTCCACAGGCCTGGGGATAGCAGCGATGATGCTGGTTTACCGAGGGCAGTCGTGGGACTGGCAATTGCTGCGATCGAAAGGCGAGCAATTTTGGCAGGGCCCGAACCGCCGATTTGTTTTAGCGGTGGGTACGGGTGGCATTGCTACCTTGGGCGCTTACATGAGTTTGGCGATTTGGGCGGACTCCGAAAGCCACTGGATGGCTTTGAGCGTGATTTTGCAGAATTTGGGCATGATCGCGATTGCAGGGCTGTTGTTGCGCCAAGGGTTGAGTCTGGGGGCAGCAAAAGATGAAGTGGCGCTCGATCGCATCTTGGCGGATTTGACTGATGCTGACCCCGTGAAGCGTTTGATTGCTGTGCGGCAAATGACCGATTTGGTGAATCAGGGTGGGTTTGGCCCTGTGAGCTCTGTCAAAAGTTCGTTAGCGGAGCCCTCGAAGAGGATCGCCCGTTCCCGCGCTGCCGAGTGCTTTCGCCTGATGCTGAGTCGGGAACCAGAAGCTTTAGTCCGCAATGCCCTTCTCGAAGGTTTGCAGACTTGGGATGCTACTTATGGTATGGCTTTAAAATCCCAACATCAAGTCATCGACTATTAGCTGACCGTCAAAAGCGTAAAAAGTAATTTTATGAATATTCGGAGCTTTTACGCGCAGGGGAGCCTTAGGGGCGATGGGAGAATTAGACCCGACCAGATTGGGCGCCGGCATTTCATCCTGAACAATTGGGTTGCCGTCAATGTCACAAGCAGATAAAACAGTTCGTCGCGAACTGGTGACAAGTCCTGACACCCAGCGAACTGGATACTTAAAAGTTACTTCTATCAGTCCGCTTTTGGGGGCCCCCATTAACACTGTTGCCCCAGAACCCGTGAAAAATGCTGGGTTTGAAGGTTGGATGGCGACGGCATTGCTAAAAGTCACCCCCCAATGTGCAAACTGGTGTTCTACTACTTCAAAGCATTTCAAGTCTTCTAAAGCTACGCGGACGATCGCCGGTACCGTGGCGCGCGATCGCACCTCAGACGCTGCGCCTGAGCGTTCTGGAATGGCAACAAAAGACTTTTTGCCGTTTAAATCCATGCTTCGACAGGCTGTATCAAATTCTGCAAACCCGTCAGATTGAAGACTTTTCGCATCAACCATAAAACCCTCGCGATCCCGTTTCCTGAGCAGTTGCATTTTAGTAGACCTCCCTGAGATTAGTTGTTTCTTGTGTTTGGGAATTGATAACGGCGGTGCTCGTGATTGCCAAACCTGCAATTAGGAATCGAAACCCCATCGCCCGCCCTCCAACAAAGACTTTCGACCTCAAAAGCCACTGCTCCGCAAAATATCGTGATTAATGATTCGTGATTGGCGAGCGTCGGCCAACCTGCCGCCTGCCTGAAAGCGAGTTCTAATAATCCTGCTTTCCGAGCGCCTGCTTTCGGGGTTGGCGAACAGACTCTATTTTGGTGAGGGGTCTTACCCATCATTTTGCTATTATCTCCGATCGGCGGTAGTTTGCAAGGGTAAGAATAACTACACAGCCGAATTGCCCAAATCGCAAAACTTACTTGCTGTCTGTAGTTTCACGCTTAACCTGTACTAAAATAGATTTAAATCATTACTCAATCTTTACAAAAACGCCACCAGCTTTGCAAGTTTTTTAAACAAAGACGGGGCGACGGAAAAGAATCTAAAATATAACAGCGATTGAGGTTAGTTTATGCTTGTACCCCTCGGCTTCGGTCAGCGATCAATAGTTACTTCTCTCGGCAGAATGGTCTACTACACTGCTGAAAAAATGCCTTGGATGGGGTTGCCGACCTCAACTTCGGAAAGTAAACCAAACTTAGTATTTTTTCACGGTTTTGGCGGCGGGTCGAGTGCCTACGAATGGTCGAAAGTTTATCCGGCTTTTGCGGCAGAATATCGAATTTTAGCACCTGATTTAATCGGTTGGGGGCGATCGGAACATCCGGCAAGAAATTATCAGGTGGAAGATTATATCACAACGTTGATCGAATTTCTCGAAAAAACTTGCGGCAGTCCGACAGAGGTGATTGCTTCTTCGCTAACAGGGGCGATCGCGATTCGAGCTGCGATCGCGCGGCCGGATCTCTTCAAATCCCTGATTTTGACCATACCCAGCGGTTTGTCGGACTTCGGACAAGATTACGGCACCAGTTTCTTCGCTAAGCTAGTGGGTACGCCGATTTTAGATCGCTTGCTATACAGTACCGGAATCGCCACAGACGGCGGCATCCGTAGCTTCCTAGAACAGCGCCAATTTGCCGATTCCCGCCGCGTTTACCAAGAAATTGTTGATGCTTACCTCGCATCTGCTTTGGAACCAAATGCAGAATATGCCGCCCTGTCTTTTGTGCGGGGAGATTTGTGCTTTGATTTGTCGCTGTACATTACTCAGCTAACAACACCGACAGCGATTATTTGGGGAGAAAAATCGCAGTTTACCGGACCCGATATCGGCCAGCGGTTGGCCAACCTCAACCCCGAAGCAATCAAAGTTTTTCAACCTCTGGAAAACGTAGGTTTGACTCCGCAGTTAGAAATTCCCGCTGTCACGATTGGCTTAATTCGGCAATACTTAAAATTGCTTTCGGAAGGGTGAAGAAGTTCGGCAACGAATTTTTTAACGGATGCCAACGGATGTCACGGATAGAGGTTCCAGGTTCGAGGGAAGAAGGAAGATTAATTCCCCACTACCCATAGATGTCAACTTAATCCTAAAGACCTCTGTATCTCTCGTTTATATCCAAGTCTAGATCCCCCTAAATCCCCCTTAATAAGGGGAGTAGGGGTTGACTTTGACAATACTCTTGTCCCCCCCTTTCTTAAGGGGCTAGGGGGTATCTAGACTCTGCTAGAAGCGAGATTTATCATGAATTTTAGTCTGAATTTGACACCAATGACCACTGACAACTGTCAACTGTCAACTGACAACTGACTACTAATTATTCTTTGACTCGCACGTCGATAACGCTGGCGTTGAAAATGTACTTGTTGCCTTCAAGCTCTAACGTAGTGCCAATTTTGACTTTCGTATTACCTAAAACCGGCCCATTTTCAGTAAGTTGACCTTTTCCCTCTAAGGTAAACATCATATTTTTGCTGAAGGCTTCTTCTTCTCTGGGATCGGGGAGAGCTTTCAGAGTGCCGTTGGGCTGAGGAACTGCTAGGGTTCTGGTGAGAGTTTTGACAGATTTGATGGTAATCTGACCGGAGGGTTGATTGCGGATCACCACATTGATTTTATCACCTGGTTTGAACAAATCTTGAACGTTTGTTCCTTTGAGACCGATCGCAATTGCATCAATCTCTACAGGTTTGACACTGGTGCCGACTTGGGCGACGGAACCGCCAGAAGTGCCGGGAAAGAAGAAGATTCCGACTGCAACTAGCAGTACGATCAGAGCGGCAGCTACGTCTAGAATGCTGAGTTTGCCGAACAGTCGGCCTTGAGAATCCAAAATTTTCATAATCGCCTATTATACTGATAGCGACAGGAGTATGTTTACAAGCTCAGGACTTACGCAGACATCGATGAAAAACAGATGCTGCTATTGCTGAGCTACCGCTGGCAATGACATACTTTATTGATGTGTAAGTCCTGAAGCTAAAAGATATTACCACAACGATCGCCCAAAATCCGCATGACTTGGGCACTTAAAGCATAAGGCAGAAGGCAGTTGAGGGCGGTTGGTTGCCTAGTTGCCGATCGCCCAGAAGCTGGTGGGGCGGTTAAAAATTGACAAAAAGCTAGAATAGCAACTAAGCAGCCTCAAATTACGTCTGCCTATTTAGTGACTTTTCGAGTTTTTCCTACAATTTTATCTAACTTCTGGCACCTATCACTCATGTTAAAAAGTTTTTGGTTGACTTGCCGGCGTACTTGTGGCCGGGGGATTTATCTGTTTCTGTCCCTGATTGTGGCTGCGGGTATCTGGGTGGTTTCCCCGGAACCGACTCAAGCATTTTCTTTGCCTGAACTGATTTTTCGAGGCATTCAAGTTATTCAATTGTCGAATATGTCCGATCGGCAAGAGGTGACTATTGGCCGACAAATTAATCAGCAGTTAACGAACAGCCAGTTTAAGATTGACCGCGATCGGGACACTACAGAATATATCAACCGTATCGGTCAACGACTCGCTCAAGAAAGCACTCGCCCTAATATTCCTTATACTTTTCAAGTGATTGACGACGACGCGATTAATGCTTTTGCAACTATGGGCGGTTTTGTTTATGTGAATAAAGGTTTGATGGCAGCGGCGGACAATGAGGCAGAATTGGCAAGTGTGATCGCCCACGAAATCGCTCACATTAATGCTCGCCACGCGATTCAACAAATGCGTCAAATGGCCATAGCTTCAGGTGTAGCTTCGGCGACTGGTCTCGATCGATCTCAGGCGGTTCAGATTGGGGTGGAACTGGCTTTGCGTCGCCCTCACAGCCGCCAAGCTGAGTATGAGGCGGATCAGTTGGGATTGCAAACTATGGGGCGAGCGGGCTACGCTCAATCTGGGATGGTTGATTTTATGAAAAAGTTGCTCAACAAGCCTTCTCCTCCGAGCATTTTGAGCACTCACCCGGCTACTGGCGATCGCATTGCTGCTATCTCGCAGGCTATAGATCCGGATCTTGCTAGTGGTGAAGGTTTGGATAATGAGGATTACAGGCTAGAAATCCGCAGGCTTTTGGGATCATAGCAATTTTAAATCCGTCAGGCGCTCTCTTGTGCTATCTTCTCTTTTCTTACTTCGCGATCTAGCGCTAACGCGCCACTTCGCTAACGCGTCTTCGCGGTTCCTTAAAAAATCAATCTAGTTCGTAGGGTGCGTCAGCGATCGGGTCAATTTGGATTTAATCGCTCAAACTTAAACTGACGCACCCTACAACTACAAATTGATTTAACACTGCTGTGGAACAACAGGGTCGATCGCAAATTCCGAGGGTGCAATCGGCTGCGGCTTCAATTGCCTGACAACTTCGTCAAACGGCAAAATTCGGACTTGATTGTTAAATACATTTACTTGATAAACTCTGCGGTAGCTGAGGTCAAGTCCTGTCAGCCAGCCGCTTTTGGGATGATAAGCACCCGTGTCAATATCCAACCACCCTTCGCCCCTGACTAATTCGCCGGGCCTGACCCCATGAAAGGTAAAGGTGATCGTGTGACCGGTGATAATTAATTTATTGGGAAAATAGGGTTTCGATATGGTGTGAAATTCCTTGCGAATCCAACAGAGTTGTTCCCTCGACTGCTTGTCAATTGGCATATGGGGGTGTACGCCGGCGTGAACCAGCCAGATGTCCCCTAAGTCCCGGTACGTGGGGAGCGATTGCAGCCACTCTAAGTGTTTGTACGGCATCATCCCTGTATCTCTGTAGCTCGCTACTGTCGCATCGCCGCCGCTGTAAAGCCAACATTGCCACGCTCGCATATCCATCGGCACCGCCGACAAAGCCTCCAGCATGAGTTGTTCGTGGTTGCCCAGCAGAGTTTGGTAGGGGCTTTGCTGGACAAAATCTAATACCTGAGCGCTTTTGGGACCACGATCGATTAAGTCTCCCAAAAAATAGACGCGATCGTCCAAGCCGGGGGCAAGTGCCTCTAGCAGGGTCATTAACCCGTCGTAATGCCCGTGTACGTCCCCGATAACAATGCGCCGGTGCTCCATTGTGTTTATCCGCTTCCCTGACTCAAAACCCCCATCTCTAGCTTATAGCATTTGATTTTGCTGCTATTTGCCTCCCCTCTTTTACGGTGGAGGGGTGTCACCCATTATACTGCTTTGTATAAATGTCGTGTAAAGCTCGCCAATATCTGTTTGCGTAGCTACTGATACAAACACAGGCAAGCTGTTAATTGTGCTTCTGCAACTGCTGTTACTGAGGCAAAGTTTTGAGTTATTTCACGGTGAGCCGGGTGCGTCAGGGATTAGCGGATGGATTAAGTCGAAAATCATCCTAGCTGACGCACCCTAAAATACGATCGAGCCTTAACTATTGTCACTGAGTCAAAGCTTTGAGGAATGTCTGGAGCTCTGCCAAAAAACCTTTCTTTTTTACGGGTTTTCCAGGTGCGGTGGAGTCAGGATCTGGGCTTGGGAGAGAAGCGGCTAAAATCCGCTCTAAATCGTCTCCGACTGGTTTTTGGGGGGTTTCAGAAATTAGTTGGTATTCGTTGTTTGTTTCCAGCCAGACTTGCCAGGATTGGGGGTAGCAGCGGAATAAAGCCGCAGAGTCTAGCGGTCTGACGTAGTAGCAGGATTCGATTTTGCTGAGGAATCGATCGCGCAATTGGCGGCCCGCATAGCCTATACCTATGGTGGCAACATCTTCCAGGCGCGGATTGAGTAGAATTACTGGGCGACCGGCCGCAGCTATGTAAAGTTTTTCGACTTGGGCCACTTCTACAGCCGCCGGGTTCACTAGCAGGAACAGTTCGTCTTCCGGTGCTATTTTCTCTTCAACAGCCGTGCGACTGCTGCCCAAATCAGTGACTTTAAACGGTGTTTCTCCCCAGTCACGGCGCGCGAGGGCGGCCGCACCGGTGTCTGGAAAAAAGACTTTTACTCCGGGGTAGATTTCCTCAAATTCTGGGAGAAATTGTTCGGTGATAGACTGTGCTTGCAGGGCGATTTCTGGAAATACTAATTCGACTTGCAGTAGAGTTTGGCCGTCCGAGAGGGCGGCGGCGGTTGCCATGCGGGATTGGGCGATCGCCTGGTTGAGATCTTTGGGCAGTTGTGTCATTAATCTGATGGTTTTTACTTGACTTTTTTCAATCTAATTTTACCGCATCAAGCAACAAAAGCTAACACTGACACAGGCGAGCCGGAACCTCCCAAAAGATGCAATATTCCGATTACTAAAGTGATGTTAATCGCAGGTAACAAGTCGAGATTTGCTAGATTTTCCAGGACTATTCGCTGCTTTTCTAATACCAATTTGTTAACCGCAAAACTTTCATCTCGCCCGGTATCTACTCCGTGGGTGTCGGTTCCAATTCCGGCGATAGAGCGTTCTTCTAGCAAAAATTGAGTTGCTGCTTTGCCAAATCCGGGAAAGTGGCAAATTCCGCGATCATCTCGGTTAAAAAATGCTTCCTCGTCATCCCATTTTTCTTGCCAGCCAGTATACAATAAAACTAGATTTCCCGGTTCTATAAGTTTGTGCTGTCCTTCCCAAGTCAATATATCATCAATGGTTAAAGTGTAGTCGGGATTGGCAAGACTTTGCTCTCGGATGTCGATCGCAATTGCAGGGGAAACTAGCGACTGCGGGCCATAACTATCAATGCTGGCGCCTGCTGCATAAAAGCTGTTGGGTGCGTTGATGTGAGTGCCGCTGTGTTCTCCCATTGAGAATTTTCGCAGGAAATACCCGTCTGTTTCTATTTGAGCTACTGTTGCAATTTCTGTGGCTGGATCTCCGGGCCAGATGGGAATATTTGGGTGGATTGAATGGGTTAAGTCAACAATTTGGCTGTAGGCGATCGTTTTGAGATTATTTAAGTTTAATTGGTTTGTCATATCGTTGGCGATTGTTTTTGAAGTATTTAACCGCAGAGGGCGCAGAGTTAGAGAAGAGAGGGATGATTCGGAGCCGAAGCGATTTGATATCATTAGGTAAACTAGATTTATTTTTTATTAAACATGGTTGATTTTTTGACCATCTGCGCTCTCAATCTAAAATCTAAAATCTAAAATTCGAGTAGTCGATCGAGGGTTGCTTCCATCACATCTTTTGTTTGCCCGGAAACAGTATACACCAAAGCTTCTCGATAAATTCTCCCGGCTGGGTGTAGCGCACCGTTAGCAGCACCGCTAGAAACTGCAACCGCAGCGTGCCCGCAACGCACCGCTAAATCAATGGCTTGAGCTCGCAGCGCTAATTGTTCTGCTTTCGAGCTATGTTGAGATTGTGGGAAATTCTGTTTTAGCCGATCGAGCTTTTGCTCTAGTTTTTGGCAAGCCGCCGTTATAAAAGGTGAATTCTTAGCAGTCGCCGCTGCTGCAATTACATCCAATCCCGCTCGAATACAGCCAAAAGTAGCCGGAACAAAATTCAGTATATTTTTGCTGTCGTTTTCCGAAATCCAGCCGACAGGTTTAACTGAAATTATTTCCGATTCATGCAGCAACCACTTATCGAGAGTGGCTGTCACAGTATTAGTCGAGTTCATCGCGATTAACTGCATGATTTCGCTAAAAGCTATTTTACCCGATTCTCGTTCAATATTGGCACAAGGCACTAAACCGAAAACAGCGCGTTCGTCAGGAAGTACCGCCGCTACAATAAACTTTTGAAACAAGCGAAAACCTGTTACCCAAGGAACTTTGCCTGACAATAAATACCCCGCTTTTGTGGGAGTTGCGGTGACGGCCGGATCGCCCGATCGCCTCAAATGCGAAAACCCAATACCCAAGCGTAACTCTTTTTGGGCGATCGCGGGCAAGTATCTGCTTTTTAGCATTTCATTGTCGCTGTTGGCAAGCATAGCAGTTGCGCTGTGGTGCTGAGTTTGTAGGAAAGACAAAGCGCCGGAATATCGAGCCGTCAATTCCTGATATTGGTAAAAAATCTCCGGTGCAATTTCAGCGCCGCCCCATTTTTGGGGAACTCGCAACGCTAAGAGCGATCGATTTTCTAATCCAGCAACTGCTGTTTTCAGCGCTTCCGAGTCGCTGTCGATAATTTCTGCGTGGGGTGCAACGCACTTTTGTAGGTAAGTTTCTGTGCTGCTAAGAATATCTTGAAAATTCATTCTTTATAATTATTTTATAGCAGAGGTAGGGACGGCAGTGCTGTGTCGCTACTTATTTTCTCACATTGTGTACCCTTCTCAATAACAGGCAAGATGCCTGTTCCACAAAGAGTAACTTTATTTTTGAACGGGCATCTTGCCCGTTCAAAAAAGGCTTGTTGAGAAGGCAACAACTAACTCATTACCACACTTTCCAAGGAGCCTTTCCTTCGTCCCAAAGTTCGTTTAAATACTTGTACTCTCGAAAAGTATCCATCGCAAAGAAGAAGCCCTCATGACGGTAAGCCATCAACTGTCCGTCTGCGGCCAAACGCTGCATCGGCTCTTGTTCTAAAATACAATCATCTCCCCCCAAATACTCAAATACCCGGCGGTTAAATATCATATATCCAACACTGATCCAGCCGTCAACTTGAGGTTTTTCAGAAAATTGAACTACGCGGCTATCGCTGTCTACATCCAAAATTCCAAAGCGAGAAATCGGACGAAATGTGGTGACAGTTGCCAGCTTCCCGTGAGACTTGTGAAATTCGAGCAAGGCGTCAATATTGACATCAGCTACTCCATCGCCGTATGTCACCATGAAATTCTCGCGATCGATATATTTTTCGATCCGTTTTACCCGCCCTCCTGTCATGCTTGCCGCGCCAGTTTCAGCCAGGGTAACATTAAAATCTTGTTCGAGATGTTCCTCGTGATAAGTGATGGTATTTTGGCGCCCCAGACAGATAGTAAAGTCATTGTTCATGGCTTCATAATTTAGGAAATATTCTTTGATCATGTTGCCGCGATAGCCCAAGCACACAATAAAGTTTTGGAAACCGAAGTGGGCATAGATCTTCATGATGTGCCAAATAATCGGATGTCCCCCCACCTCAACTAAGGGTTTGGGACGAAACTCTGTTTCTTCTCTGAGACGAGTACCGAGACCACCTGCTAGGATAACTACTTGCATTTTTTTCATTTTTTAAAGATGATCAATTAATTTATCATCAATCATCAGTGATTTCTTCAAAGAATTATTAACTTTTTCTCATACTGAGTGAAGCTTTGTAAACCACAGAAATCACGAACTATTATAAATAATTGTAGGGTGCGCGCGACCGCACCGTGTATTTGAATGCTGCGCGCAATTTCTAACTAACAGTAGGGTGGGTACTGCGGACAGTATATTTGAATACAGCGCAATTTCTAACTTACTAAGAGTCGATTAAGAAATAGACAAAAGAACAGCAAATACCTATACTAAAGATAAGAAATAGAGTCAACAGCAATGAAAAATAAACTCGATGGCCTAAAAAAGTTTTTAGGTATCCTGTGTGCGATCGCCTCAATAATTATATTATTCCAATCGCCAATATGTGGTGTTTACGCCACGGTTGTTGCACCGGAAGGCTCAACTATACCACCAACCACCCTAGCTTTTGTTCCGAACATACCGGGCGGTGGATTAGATTTTCACGAATCAGCAGGAGGACACACTTTAGAGAGACACGTTGGTAAAACAGAAGCACAACTAGCCCAGCGACTCGCCAGCGAAACGAGAATTTCTGCAGCATCTTCCTTTACTGACCGTTCCGTCGCCGAAGCAGCGATTGCAGAAGCAATGAACAGAAATCAAAGTGCGATCGACTCCTGGGTGAAAAGTCGAGGCAATCGTTATACGATCGACTACAACGCCAACAGAATAATTGGCATTACTATGCGTCGCCGCGCATCCAAAGCAAGTTCAACATCTCGCCTGAGAATCGTCCTCCAGCGTAGCGCCAAATTACCTCCCGGATACTTTATTCTCACAGCCTATCCCCAATGATCAATCAATTTCCTCATTTAACCCAATTTTTCAGTTCCTACTTTCACCAAGACTGGCCGTTAGAAGCTGACACTCCCAGCGATGTAGTGAACAACTACCGCAGCAGCGAACCGCCCGCAAGTGTTGAAGCTGCATCGCAAGAGATCAGCCAACTGCTAGAAATGCCGATCGCCCCAGCCGATTTAGAAGCATTCATCCTTGATGAATTAGGGTGTTACTACGACCCACAATCCGAAAATCAAACAGTCCGAGAGTGGTTGGAATCGGTGCAAAAATCTTTGAATAATCCCAGCTAAAATCTATATATTTGTAAGAAAACGGCTATATATTTGTAAGGACACGGCACGGTCGTGTCCCTACAAGTTGTTCACCATTCAATAGGATGGCTAGCTCACTTGCTAACCGTCACTAAGTAGCCTTCGTGAACGTTGAAATTAGGGATAACATAAGCCAAGCTGCCGCTACCCACCGACAAACTTTCTTCTTTAACGGTGACAAGCTTTTGCACTGCTCCTTCTTGATTGTTGGGAATTTTTTCTAATTTTAGAGTTATTTTCTGACCTCTTTGAATACCTAGCTGCTCCAAATTTCCGAGGTTTAATGTTACCGTTGTTGCTGAGGAAAAATTGGGATCGAAATAACCTAAAAGTATCTGTGCTTTTCCTTCAGAATTTGATTTGCTGGCTAAAGCGACAAGGCGATTGTTATTTGACCAACTCCGCACCCGCGAATTAACTCCCTCAGCATAAGCTTTGTAAGTCCACCAAGCTGCTCTTGGCTCAAAAGTATTAGGCGTGACCATCCCACTCAGCGTATTGTTGAAGCAATTGCTAACTTTATTTGGCCCTTTACTCTCCCAACAAGCTCTGCAAGCACCGTCAGCTTTTGCATACTCTAAGTTATACAAATAACCTAAGATTTCCCCCGGCTGGTACTGCGCTAAATTCCCAACAATTTCGTTGACGTAAATTTTTTGCAATTTCAGTTCCTTGTAAGAGGGACTTTGCTGAAAATTACGTTTAGCATCAATTACATGGTCGTCAACAAATAAGATCATGGTATCGTTGAGTTCGTGCCATGAGAGGAAGTTTACTTCAAGTTGGTTCGCTTTGCAGTAATCCAAAAAAGCGGCGAGATATTCTTTGTTGTACTTGGTAATGCTCGGCCCGCCAATCATTGCTGACGGCCCCAATTCTTCTCGCAAAATTTTGTAAGCTCTTTTGTAGGTTTCAAAGAATTGTTCTCTGCTTCCATTCCAAAACGGATGTTTTAAATCGGGCTCATTCCATACATCCCAAATAATTTTTTTGCCTTTATTTTGCTGGGCTAACTGTCGGATGAAGGCTTCCCATGCGGGGTAGTTTTGATAGGGCCAGCCATTGGGATTGCTACCGTAGCCCCACAAGTCGCTAACTACTAACTGAAACTCGGCTCCGGTGGCGATTACTCGATCGTAAATATCGAGTCTCCCTGCCCGCCAAAGTTTGGGCTGCAAGGGTTTGATCGAGCTATCCGGCGGTTTTGCAGTGTCGATTCCGTGCAGGATGCCACTCATGGAAATTGTATCGGTGGCTGGCTGTCCAAAATCTACTGTAACGTTTGATCGCAGTTGGGCGATCGCTCTTGGCTGTCCCAAATAGGCTATTAACAGAACAGTGACAAGAGCCAAACCAATTGGCAGCAGTTTATTAATACGTGGGAACTTGAATGTAAATTGCATATCTTTTCTTTGGTTGATGTTTTGTGGAATTGGCCGCTTGCCCGTTCCTAAGAATGCTGCAAGAACTCAGTTTTAACGAACAGATGAAAACACTTCAAAACCCTGTATTGATTCTAGCACTTGTTGCCACGAGCGGGAGTTGATCAGCTCGTTGGTATCGAACGGAACTCCTTTTTCTGCTGCAAAAATACCAAAATTTTTCACCCAATCAAAGATAGTTTCTGTGGTAAAATAAGGCGTGCAGGCCCAAGCAGATTGCAAATTACTCGCCATCTCGGACATATCTCCCCGATTGTAAGCATCCCAAGCTTTCCACACTAAATAATAGTATTTCACCAAGCTATCCACTTGCTGTACCTGCTTTTGGAGTTTCGGACTAATAGATAAACTGTCGCTCTCATCGTCACTTACAAATGCCTGTTCAATTATTTCTCCATACTCCCGAAGCATGCGTTCTTCTTTGAATAGTTCTTGGGCTCGCGCTTTGCACGCTTGTCCTGCAAGTCTGCGCGATTCGGGATTTTCTGCCCATATTTCCACCGTTTGTACCAACTCTTTTACTGTTCCTTCTGGGTCGATTGTAGGATCGGGGAGCAATTTTCCCGTATCTCCCAATTCTTCAGGAATCCCGCTGACTGCTGTGGCAATTACGGGCAATCCTTTTGCCATTGCTTCCATAATTGCTAGCGGCATTCCCTCAGCTTGGGAAGATAAAATAAAGATATCGCTAGCGTCGAGCCAATCGGCAATATCCCAGCGCTGTCCTAAGAATTTAACCTGTTCTTCTACTCCCAATTTGCTCACAGTTGCTCTTAATTCAGGTTCCATATTGTCGTGAGTAGTAGACCCCGGCCCTGCCCAAACAAAGTAAATTTTGGGCCAAATTGGACGATTTTTTAATTGGGCGATCGCCTGCAATTGATACTGATATCCTTTAATTGGAGTCAATCTCGCCGCCGTAAAACAAACGACAGCATTTTCGGGGATTCCTTGTTCTTGACGCAGGCGTTGGCGAGTGGAAAGATTTGGTGGCTCAAAATAACTATTTGGCCTGCCGTAATAGATTACTTTCCCCCGTTCTAGACGTGCTTTAAATAGACTTTGGAACAAGTTTAAATTCTCGTGGGAAACTGCTACGGCGGCTTTCGCTACCATGTACTGGTAGGCAACTGCATCGAAATAGGGAATTTGATCCCCGCGATCGAAGGTTTCATAATTGCGATTGATATAACCCAGACTGATTATGTACGGTATATTTTGCTCGATCGCAACTTGTTTGGCGGCAAAGTTAGCCATCGGCCAGCCGTCACTAAATATAATTAAATCCGGTCGAGCCTGGGCGTAAATCTTTTGAGCATCTTCCAAATTGTAAGCTATTCGCAAAAATTCTTTCATTGTGTCGAACTCTAGCCAAATATGTTCGATACCTAGCTGTTTTTGTTCGGTAATTAAAGGATTAGAAGCTTGACTTTGAACGCTGGTAACTCGGTAGCCATCGGCAGCTAATTTACACATCAGCGAGTGGTTAAACTGAGCCAATCCGCCGACTCCTGAGTCTTCTGTGTACAGGAGTACGTGCTTTGTTGGCTGCCGAGAAGTCAAACTGGGAGCCGATTGAAACTGATAAGGATTGTTCGCTGCGATCGCCACTATGTCTTGCCATTCCTGTAAATTGGTTAAGGCATAGGCATCAAAGTTGTAGCCGTACTGTTCCGAAACCCCCTTAAAAGTCTCCAGCCAATTAAAAACAGTTTCAGTGCCTGTTAAATGAGTGTAATACAGAGATTTTTCTAGACTTTCGACCATTTCTGGCAAATATCCGTCGCGGTACATCCGCCATGCTATCCATACTAAACACTTGTAGCGTTCCACACGTTTCAAGTCGCGGATGTGCTGAGGCAAATCTGGCCGGGCGAAAAATTGCTCCATCAAAATTTCCGTATTTTTCATTAATTTGGAGCCGTTAGACATGATATTGCTGTCGTGCTGACGATAGCAGGTTAATATCTCTTTTAACCAAACTGACTTGCAGCCTTTTAAAGCTAAACGTAGCACAAAATCTAAATCTTCGGTTGGCGGCAAGCGATGATCGAAACCGCCCAAGCGTTCCCACCACTCTCGCCGCAGCATCATGGCGCTGGGACGCACTGATTTGTACAAAACAAAGGCTTCTAAATCTAATTTTGGTGCTTCTTCCCAAGGCTTTACTCCATATATGCCTTCGTCATTTTTGTCAACAATAACCCAACCTGTTTGCACCAAATCCAAGGTGGGGTCAGCGTCAAAGCAAGCTACTTGTTTTTCTAGTTTTTCTGGTAAGAAGAAGTCGTCAGCATCTAGAAAAGCTAAAAATTCCCCTTTTGCTAACTTGCAAGCACTATTTCGAGCAATTGCTGCTCCTTGGTTATCTTGATAGATGTATTGAATTAAATCGAGGTAAGGTGATAAAACTTGGCGAGTGTTGTCAGTAGAACCGTCGTCTACGACGATAATTTCCCAGTTTTGATAAGTCTGGCCCAGAACACTCTCTACGGATTTGACAATGTAGCTATCGCTGTTGTAAACCGGGATGATGACACTGACGCGCACTTTTTTGGGAGGAATGATACTAGCCATTAACTGTTTCCATTCGGGTATTTTTCTGAGAGCCATGCCATCAATTGGGCAGCCGTAGGTGTTAGAAATTCCCATAAGGCGCTTTACCCAATCTATTATAGTTAGCGTCAGTGAGGACGAGGTGTAATCTAAAGATTTTTGCAAATACTCCGTCATTTCTGCCGGATAGCCGCTGTAGTAAAGTTGCCACGCCATCCATGTCAGAGCTTCATAAAAAGCCTGCTTTTCTAATTGGCGGATGTCCTCTGGCAAGTCGGCTCTACTGAAGAAATTTTGCTTTAATTTAATACAAAGGTTGGCCTGTTTCAGCGCTCTCTGGATGGACACATTTTGCCCGTGCTGGCGGTAGCATACTGTCACTTGAGGCAACCAAGCAGCTTCGCAACCAGATAGTGCTAAACGCAAGATTAAGTCGGCATCATCTACTGAATCATACTGAGAATCAAAGCCACCGACTCGTTCCAGCCACTGCCGCGAAAACATCATCGCGCTGGGAAGTAGGGGCATATAAACAATCCAGATTTTTAAGTCTAGCTGAGGCAAGTATTCCCAGGGTGTGACATCGAAAATACTTTCGCCTTGCTCTTTAACCATTCGCCAGCCACTATTAACAATTCCTAGTGATGGCTGAGCGTTAAATAACGCAACTTGTCCAGCTAACTTATCGGACAAGAAAAAGTCATCTTGATCTAAAAAAGCAATTAATTCACATTGGGATTCCTGAATTCCTCGGTTTCTAGCGGCAGCTACTCCTTGGTTTTCCTGATAAACATAGCGAATTTTGTCAAAATAAGGCTGCAATGCTTGGCGGGTGTCGTCGGTTGAGCCGTCGTCTACGACGATAATTTCCCAGTTTTTATAGGTTTGGCTGATGACGCTTTCTACCGCTTGCACGATGTAGCGATCGCCATTATATGCTGGAATAATTACACTTACTCGCGGTGTCGGATTTGCTATTGACATGAATTTTATCGGTGATAAGGAAGGGTTCGGGAACGGATTCTGAAACGGAGGTAACGGAGGTCAGGCAGAAGGCCGATGCAATTCTACTGCTGACAGCCATCCGAATTTAAAATAAAAATCTGGTATTTTAGCGTGCAGAAAATACAGATTCAATCCCCTGTACTTCCTCGACTAATTGTTGCCATTCTACTGAATTAATTAGAGAATATGTATCTAAATTATGCCCTTTAGCTGACGAAAAAGTGCCAAAATATTCTACCCAGTTTAATAGCGTTTCTGTAGTCAAAAAAGGTGTGTACTTCAAAGATTCTTGAAGCGACTTCTGCATTCCGCTTAGATCTTCTTGACAGTAAGCCTGCCAAGCATTCCATACTAAAGAGCTGTAGTTGACCAAGCTTTCTATTTTCGCCATTGACCTCTGCACCTTGTTTTGAGTAACAAATGGATCTGTTTGGCGATCATCGCAAACTAAAGCTTTTTCGATCGCCTCAATCGACTCTGCCAACATCCGTTCCTCTTTAAACACTTGCTCCGCCCGCTGCTTGCAAGCTTGACCGATGTGATGCCGTAATTCTGGATTCATCGCCCAAGCTTCTACAGTTTTCGCCAATTCCCTCGCGGTTCCCTCTGGATCGGTAGTCGGATCGGGCAACAATTTCCCAGTATCGCCAAGCCCTTCAGGAATGCCGCCCACAGCCGTTGCAACTACCGGCAATCCCTTAGCCATCGCTTCCATGACTGCCAGAGAAGGCGCTGCATCTGCCAGAGAAGTCAAAATGAATATGTCGCTAGCATCCAGCCAATCTAGGATATCCCAGCGCTGTCCGATCGCCTTCACGCGATCGCTCACCCCTAACTCTTTAATAGTTTCCCTCAATTCTATTTCTACATTGTCAGCGCTTCCCTCACCAGTTCCTGCCCACACAAAATACAGTTTAGACCACACAGGAGACTGCTGCAACTGCTTGATTGCTTCGATCTGATATCGATGCCCTTTAATCGAGGCCAATCGAGCAGATGTGAAACAGACAATCGCATCTTCAGGAATTTCTATTTCTTGTCGCAGGCGTTGACGAACCGCAGCATTAGGAGGTGCAAAATATTCAGGAGAACGCCCCAAGTAAATCACTTGTCCTCGCTCTTTTGGCAACTTGAAATGTTGGCACAATAAATTCAAATGGTCGTAAGCCCCAACAATCAAGGCTCTAGCTTGCAGGCAGTGGTAGAGCACTCCTTCTACATAAGGCACTACATCCCCGCAGGCAAAAGTTGCGTGTTCTGGCATAACTAACCCGATCACCATCATGTATGGTATTCCCATTTCAATAACTACCTGTTTAGCAGCAAAATTGGAAAATGGCCAACCATCGCTAAAAATAATCATATCCGGTTGATTACTAGCAAAAAGCTCTCGTGCATCCTGAGTATTTCTTAACACCCGCTGTAAATCTTTATGCCCGCTAAAATCCAGCCACAAGTGTTCTATACCTAACTCTCGTTCTCGCTTAAGCAAGGGGCTAGAATGTTTGGTTTGCACGCAGGTGACTCGATAGCCTAATAGGGCTAACTGACAAAGAATGGCATGATTGTACTGCGCTAATCCTCCCACGCCCGGATCGTCCGTATTGTAAAGTAGAATGTGCGCTTGCGCTTCTGAAGGTGTGGGAATAGAACTCGGTTGAGATTGGGGTGGATTAGTCATCACCATCTGAATTATCTCTTGCCATTCTGCTAACTTACTCAGCGAATAAGCGTCAAAATTTTCACCATATTCTTCCGAAGCCATCTGAAAACTTTCTAGCCAATTCAAAACTGTTTTTGTGGGCGAGAAAGGCGTATATTGCAATGACTCTTCTAAAGACTGTGCCATCTCTGCTAGATGACCGTCGCGATACATCCGCCATGCCAGCCACTTTAAGCATTGATAGCGTTCCGGGTTTTTTAACTGCCGGATTGACAGAGGCAAATGGGGTCGAGCGAAGAATTTTTTCATCACAATTTCTATATTCTTCATTACGCGAAAACCGCTTGACATGAGATTAGAATTGTGCTGGCGATAACAGGTAAGTGTCTCTTCTAACCAAACTGTTTTGCACCCCTTTAAAGCTAAACGCAAGGCAAAGTCTAAATCTTCTGCTAGTGGAAACTGAGAATCGAAACCGCCCAATTTTTCCCACCACTTTTGGCGCAGCATCATCGCACTCGGTCGCACGCATTTATATAGAATAAAGCTTTCTAAATCTAATTTAGACGCTTGCTGCCAAGGCTTGACAGCAGAAATCTCTCGCCCGGTTTCATCGACTAGGAGCCAACCTGTTTGCACCATGTCTAATCCGGGGTCAGCGTCAAAACAAGCTAGTTGTTTTTCTAGCTTGGATGGTAGGAAATAGTCATCGGCATCTAGAAATGCCAAAAACTCGCCTTGCGCTAGCTGACAAGCGAGATTTCGGGCAACTCCTACTCCTTGATTTTCATGATAAATGTAGCGAATTCTGTCAAGATAAGGCTGCAATACTTGCTGCGTGTTATCTGTCGAACCGTCGTCTACAACTATAATCTCCAAATTAGTAAAAGTTTGACCTAGGGCGCTTTCTACCGCTTGTACGATGTAGCGATCGCCATTATATGCTGGTATAATTACGCTGATTAGCGGTGTTCGATTGACTGTTGACATTATATTATTTAGCTCGCTGTTAACCTATTATTGTCTAGTTTATATTAATGTCGCGAACATTCAGCACTATTCTCAGCTCGCTAGCTCTACTTACAGAAACTTGAAATTTGGCAATTTGTAGCATATAATCTTACAGGGAATGATTACTCAAAAGGAAAATAAAAAATGAATTCAGAAACAGTGCAAGTAAATTTCCAGCAGCAAGCAGAAATTTATTTGGCTACAGGGAACTTCGATCGGGCGATCGCACTTTGCCAACAAGTTTTGGCATCTGAACCCAATTCTGCAGAGACTTGCAAGACATTGGGGAAAGCGCTGCAAGCTCAGGGTAAACTAGAAGACGCAAGGTATTGGTATAAAGTTGCGATCGCCCTGCAACCCGATTTTGCCGAAGCTTTTGCTAACCTCGGCACTCTTTGCGCTACATTGGAACAGTGGCAAGAGGCGATCGGCTGTTATCAAAAAGCTATCTCTATCCAACCGGACTTTGCAGGATTTTACCGTAATTTGAGCCGGATATTTACCCAAGTTGGTCAAGCTGAGGAAGCGACAGACTGTTGGTATCAAGCACTCATCGTGGAACCAATAGAAAGAGCGGAAGAATATCTTGATTTGGGTAATACATTGCTTGCCCAAAATAAGCTCAAAAAAGCGCTAGTTTGTTACCACCGCACCATTTTTTTAAACCCGAGCTTTTGCGAAGCTTATTGTAAGATAGCCGAAGCTGCTAGCGAGCTGAAACAGTGGGACGAAGCTATTGTTCACTACCGCAAAGCTATTCAACTCCAGCCGGATATTTCGGAGTTTCATTACCAATTAGGCAATGTTTTGCAAGCCAAGGAACTCTGGCGCGAAGCGGAGGCAGCCTACCGGGAAAGTATTGAGTTAAATCCCAATTCTTTTTGGTCATACTACAACTTAGGCAGCGTTATGCTCAAGTTAGAAAAATGGCAAGAAGCCGCGAGATGTTATCGCACAAGTGTTGAAATAAATCCGAATTTTTCTGGAGCTTACTACAGCATTGGTGCAGCTTGCGATCGATTAGAACAATGGTCAGAATCCGCCGCAGCTTACCAGCGCGCTACTGAATTAGATCCGAATTTTTCCTCAGCTTTTCACCAGTTAGGGGATGCTCTTGTTAAACTAGAAAAATGGTCGGAAGCTGAGGCTGCATACGAACGGGCGATCGCACTCCATTCAGATTTATTTTGGTCTCATTATAACTTAGCTTTGACTTTAGTTAAGCTTCAGAAATTTTCTCCAGCAACATTCGCTTATCGGCGGGCTATCGCACTCAATCCAGAATTCTCTTGGACTTACCACAATTTAGGAGAAGTGCTGTTAAAAACTCAACAGTGGAAAGCTGCCGCTACAGCTTATCAACGTGCTATTGAACTTAATCCCCGTATTTCTTGGTCTTATTACAATTTAGGCGATGCTTTGATTGAAAGTCACGAATGGAATGAGGCTGTTTCCGCCTACCTTGGTGCGCTTAAAATCGAGCCGTCTCTACCGGAAATTTACATGAAGTTAGGTAAGGCTCTCATTAAAAGAACTCCGGTAGATTCAGATGTAGCAACTAGCTACTATCACCACGAAATGCAGCCGCTGCACGCTCCTGAATTTTACTGCGAAATCGCCCAAAAGTTTGCTGAGAGCGATCGGCTTAACGAAGCGATCATGTTGTACTTGATGGTATTAGAGATTAGACCAAAAGATCCCGAAACATCCCAAAAATTAGAGGAGATTTTAGAAAAACAGCGTCAAACAGAGGAATCGAGTATATTATTAGAGTTAGAAGCTAAGGATATTCGCGATCGCTACATTGCCCGAGTTGCCAAAGGCAAGACTTTTGCAGATGTCGGTGGCTGGTGGGGAACTGTCAGCGAAAAAGTATCTGTAGCTAGCAAATACGGTGCAGTTTCTCTGACAATGATTGATGCCATGCCGGCATCCATGCACTGGTGGCAAGATTTTCGCGATCGCATGACAAGTTTAAATATTGCTAATTATCACTGTATCAATCAAGATATCACTCAGATTCAGCTTGCAGATATTGGCGAGCCTTACGATGTAGTTCACTGTGCAGGAGTTTTGTACCATCACCCCCATCCGTTGCAGATTTTAGTGGCTTTGCGTCAGATAACTCGCGAGCATTTAGTTTTCACTTCCGCTATTACCCAAGAAGTGATAGAAAATGAGTTGGGACGCTATCAAATTCCAGCTTCGGGAGTAATGTTTATTCCCGCTTTGGATGACGCAGAACGAGCTATTTTAACAGCTTATTGGCAGCTATACATCAACAATAACCCACTTATAGGGATAACTGAAAAAGCAGTTTTTGACATGAACAATTTTGCTGCGTGCTGGTGGCTGCCTACAGCTACTGCTTTAGAAGCTATGTGCAAAGTCGCGGGATTTAAAGTTTTAGACAAAGGATTGGCTTGGGACAATAATGTTCTGACTCTGCTGCTGGGGATTTGAGGGTTTGTAAACGAACAATAACAGGACTTGCTTGTGCACAAACTGCTAAACACCCGGTTTATGAGCAGATTTCTCGTTTTTTTTCTCATATTCCTACTCAAAACCGCGTGTTTTTCGTAAATCCTAAATAAAATAGAATAGATAGCTGCAAACATCTTTTGTGAATAAAACAGGAACTGGGTAATAATCAATGAACAATCACCAACCTGGGACGCCGTTAGGAAACATTTTAGTAGTAGACGATACACCAGAAAACCTGCGTCTGTTGTCTACGATGTTGACTCAGAGGGGGTACACCCCCCGCTGCGTGATTAACGGAAAAATGGCTCTGAGAGCCTGCAATTCTAATCCACCAGATTTGATTTTGCTCGATATAATGATGCCGGAAATGAACGGCTACGAAGTTTGTCAGCACTTGAAATTAGAACCTAAAAGTCGCGAAATACCAGTAATTTTTATCAGCGCTAAAGATGAAGTTTTCGACAAAGTAAACGCATTTGCTGTGGGAGGTGTTGACTATATCAGCAAGCCATTTCAGTTTGAAGAAGTGCTCGCCCGCATCGAAAGTCACCTCAGCCTTCGGAATTTACAAAAGCAGCTAAAAGAACAAAATGTGCTGCTGCAAGAAGAAATCACCAGCCGCTTAGCTGTAGAAAAAACACTTCAGGAAAAAAACCACATCCTGCAACAAGAAATCCGCACCCGTCGCGCGGTGGAAAAAGCTCTGCAAGAGCAAAATTTGGTACTCCAACAAGAGATATCGCACCGCCAGCGCGCCGAATCGGCTTTATTAAAATCTAACCAAGAATTAGCACGTTCAAATGCAGAACTAGAACAATTTGCTTATGTGGCTTCTCATGACTTGCAAGCGCCTTTAGCAACCATTGCCAGTTACGCTCAACTTTTAGAAAAACGCTACAAAGACCAACTCGACAGCCAAGGTAGTAAGTTTATCGGCAATATCGTTCAGGGCTGCACGAGAATGCAAAATTTAATTGACGATTTACTCGAATATTCACGAGTTGGCCGGAGTCGGAAACCTTTTACACTGACAGATTGCAATCACGCAGTCGAGCAAGCACTCGCGAACCTGCAAGGGGCGATCGGCGAGACTCAGGCCATTGTCACCTACAGCGAATTACCAGCGGTAATGGGGGATATTTCTCAACTCGTACAGCTATTTCAAAATTTAGTCAGCAATGCGATTAAATATCGCCACGATGCACCGCCTGTGGTTCATATTACCGCTTGCAAACAGGAGAAAAACTGGTTCATTTCTGTCTCAGATAATGGAATTGGGATTGCTCCCCAGCATCAAAAACGTATCTTTCAAATTTTTCAGCGCTTGCATACTCAAAGAGAATATTCGGGGACAGGTATTGGTTTAGCAATTTGTCAAAAGATTGTGGAACTTCACGGCGGATGTATCTGGGTGGAATCAGAACCGGAGCAGGGTTCAACTTTTTACTTTACTCTGGCTTAATTGAGGCATCCTTTCGACAGAAGGTAGAAGCTAGAAGGCAGCGAAAGCTATATTAAATCTTATATTTAAAGACAGAAGGTAGAAGTTAATACTATTTTAGATTTGAGATTACAGAATTGAATAATTGGGAAGAACTGTGACTATTGGGGTTGGGAACACGAGCCTACAGTTGCATTCTTTTTTTAAAAGGGTATAATTTGCAGGTTAGAATCAAAATTGTTTCGCGTTGACACTCTAGTTAGTGCGTGATATAATTATAAGTCTTAAAGACAATTTTTGTAGCGCTCGCTCACACCGCAATCTGACCCCCAATGTATGTGTAGGTGGTGAATAACGGTCCCGGAAATCAAAGGTGAAAGTTAAGTTAGTTTAACATTTTTTTGATTGATAAATATTATGAAAGCAGTTTTTAACTTAGCTTTGCCTCCTATCTGCTTTAAAGTTCTGTTAGTAGAAGACAACCCTCAGGAAGCTGAGCTTATTGAAGATTTGCTGTCAGAAATTGGCGGCGCGCAGCGTATAGTGCTGACGAAAGTAGAGCGCCTTAGCGAAGCGCAGCAGCGATTGAATCAAGAAACTTTTGACATAATTTTATTAGACCTTTCACTGCCAGATAGTCTGGGAATCGAGACGGTGGCTCGGGTACAAGAGTACGGGGTAAATGTGCCGATCGTAGTTCTGACCGCCCAAAACGACGAAGAACTTGCCCTGCGGTTGATTTCGGTCGGCGTACAGGATTATTTGGTAAAGAGAAAAATCGACAGCGAACTGTTAATTCGATCGCTCCGTTACGCCATAGAACGCCAGAACAGTCAAGATGCTTTGCGAAAAAGTGAAGAAAAATATCGCTCGGTGGTGGAAAATTCCCTGATTGGCATTGCCATCATCGCTCCAATTATTGACAGCGAAATTCCTCAAAATTGCAATTGGATAGAAGTTAACGATGCGCTGTGCAATTTGCTCGGCTATGAGGGCTACGAACTCGTGCAAAAGAATTGGCTAGAGTTGACTCATCCAGAGGATTTGGATGCCAATTTTGAAAAAATTTCTCAGATGTTAGCAGGTAGGATCGACGGTTACATCTTAGACAAAAGGTGGCTCAGAAAAGACGGCGAAATAGTTTACACGCGAGTTTCCCTGCGCTGCATCCGCCGCCGGGACGGGTCTATCGACCGGATCATCGAAGTAGTGTTGGACGTGAGCGATCGCTACCGCTACGAAGCCAAACTGAAAGCGTCAGAAGAATTTTTAAACCACACCATAAATGCTACGCCAGACCCAATTTTTGTCAAAGACGAGCAACACCGCTGGATGATATTAAATGATGCTTTTTGTCAGTTGGTCGGCAAATCGCGGCAAGAACTGATCGGCAAATCAGATTATGACTTTTTTCCCCAATCAGAAGCTGCTGTTTTTTGGACAAAAGATGAAGAAGTATTGACAACGGGTGTCTGCTTGGAAACTGAAGAAAAATTCACAGACACCGCCGGGAAAGAACACATCATTTCTACCAAAAAAAGTGTTTTTACAATAGCAGACGGCAGTAAAGTAATAGTGGGTACAATTAGAGATTTTACCGAATACAGACAGCAACAAAAAGCCCTGGAACAAAGCGAAGCTCGCTTTCAAAAATTGGTAGCTAACCTGCCGGGAACAATTTATCAATTACGAATGTCAGCAACTGGAAAAATGTCTTTCCCCTACATCTCTTCAGGCAGCAGGCAACTCTACGAATTAGAGGCAGAAGCAATCGAGCAAAATGCGGACCTGATTTTCAGCGGAATTCATTCAGACGACCTCTTAGATTTAAAAGCATCCATCGCAATTTCAGCCACTACGCTGGAACCTTGGCAGCAGCAGTGGCGACAGACTTTGCCATCTGGAAAAGTTAAGTGGCTGCAAGGAGCTGCGAGGCCAGAAAGGCTCAATAATGAGACCAAACCTGGGAGCGAAGGCGATATTCTCTGGGACGGTTTAGTGATGGATATCACTGAATTAAAGCAGGCACAAACAGAGCGCGATCGCTTTTTTACGATTTCCTTAGACTTGCTTTGTATTGTCGGTTTTGACGGCTATTTTAGACGATTAAACCCGGCTTGGTCTAATGCCCTGGGCTACAGTAGTGCTGAACTTTTTGCCAAGCCGATGATCCAATTTGTTCATCCAGACGATCGAAAATCCACCGCAGCCGAAGGGGCAAAACTAATAGCCGGTACCTCCAGTATCTCCTTTGAAAACCGCTATATCTGCAAAGACGGTTCTTACAAATACCTGCTGTGGACGGCATCGCCATTTAGCGAAGAAGGTTTAATCTACTCAGTCGGTCACGATATTACATCTCGTAAACAAGCAGAGTCCAAACTTCAGCGACAAGCAGTAGCAATGGCCGCTGCTTATGACGGTATAGCCATTTTCAATAAAAATAAAGAATGTATTTATTCAAACGACGCTTACCTCAAAATGTACGGATTGGCTAGCACTAGCCAACTGTATGGGAAGAAATGGGAAATGCTCTACAGCAAAGCAGAAAGTGTTTTTTTGGAACTACAAATAATGCCGATGCTCCTGCAAAAAGGGTACTGCAATATAGAAGTGAGCGGTCAGCACCGCGACGGTACTAAGTTCCCTCAAGAATTGTCGCTGACAAGGCTTGTCGGTGGCGAAATCATTTCTATAGTCCGCGATATCACTAATAGAAAACAGGTAGAATCAGCACTGCGAGCGAGCCAGCGTCGCTACCAAACTTTAGCAGAAGCATCGCCAGTTTGTATATTCCACACCGACACGTTGGGAAAGTGCCTTTATGTGAATCAGCGGTGGAGCGAAATCACGGGATTAAACGCAGAATTAGCCGCCCAAAATGGCTGGATGAATGCCCTACATCCCGATGATGCGGAGCGGGTAAAAAATGAATGGCATCAAGCAATTATTGAGAAAATTCCTTTTAAATCAGAATACCGCTTTCAGCGTCCAGACGGTCGGGTAATTTGGGTAATAGGTCAGGCAATTGCCGAAATCGGAGACAAGCAGGAAATTAAAGGCTATATCGGCACTCTTACTGATATTAGCGATCGCAAACAAGCAGAATTAGATTTGCTGCGAGTTACTCAAGCGGTTGAAAGCACCAGTGATGCGATCGGCATTGCTGACTTGACAGGGCGATCGATATACCACAATCAAGCCTTTGTTCAACAGTACGGCTACACCGCAGAAGAACTAAACACAGCAGGCGGATTAACAGCAATTTACCCCCAAACTAAAGTGCTGCGAGAAATGTTTAAAACGATCCGTAAAGGCAAATCTTGGCAAGGCGAACTCAAAATTAACACTAGAAGCAACGAACTGGTAACAACTTTATTTCGCGCCGACGGCATTAAAGATGAAACTGGTCATTTAATCGGGTTAGTGGGAGTAATTACCGACATCACCGAACGCAAACAAGCGGAGATGGCCCTGCAGCAGCAATTAAGGCGAGAACGGCTAGTAGTTGCCATGCTCGATCGCATTCGCTCCTCCCTAAATTTAGAAGAAGTCCTGACAACTGCTGTCGAAGAAGTACGGCATTTTTTGCAAACAGACCGCACAGTTATTTACCGTTTTAATCCCGACTGGAGCGGCTTTGTCGTTGTGGAATCCGTGGCAAAAGATAGAATTTCGCTGCGAAATTTTAACAACATTGATGGCTGTTTTAGAGAGAAATTTGTTGATATTTATCAGCAAGGCTTTATTAGATCTATGGAAGATATTTACCGGGAAAATTTGACGGAATGCCACATGAAATTTCTCGAAGGATTTGAAGTAAAAGCTAACTTAATAGTGCCGATTTTAAAAGCGCGAGAAAGCATTTCCCAGACCGAACAGACCGCAGAAAATCAACTCTGGGGACTGCTGATCGCCCAGGATTGCAGCGGCCCCCGTCCCTGGGATTCCTCAGAAATAGAATCCCTCCGGCAATTGTGCGTGCAATTGGCGATCGCAATCCAGCAATCGACGCTATTTCAACAAGCACAAACGGAAATTGTCGAGCGCAAACTTGCAGAATCCGCCCTCCAACAAGCCAAAGAAGCCGCAGAAAGCGCCAACCGCGCCAAAAGCGAATTTCTCGCCAACATGAGCCACGAACTACGCACGCCTTTAAACGGCGTTTTAGGTTACACTCAAATCCTTAAAACCGACAAAGACTTAAGCTCAGATCACCAAGAAAGTCTCAGCAATATTCAACAGTGCGGTCAACACCTACTGATGTTAATCGACGATGTTTTAGACCTTTCCAAAATCGAAGCTAGAAAAATGGAACTCTACCCGGAAGAGTTAAATTTTCTAAATTTCACGAAAAACATTGCCGATCTCTTTCAGATGCGGGCCTCTCAAAAAGAAATTTTCTTCAATTACGAACAAGTATCTCCCCTGCCTAGCTGCGTTCGTGTCGATCCAAAAAGATTGCGCCAAATTCTCATAAATTTACTCAGCAATGCCGTTAAATTTACTAACAGCGGGGGTGTGACTTTCAAAGTCGGCTATGTCGGCACAGGGGCCTGGAGTCGAGGGCAAGGAGAAAATTATGAGCTCTCGACTTTGAGTTCGGAACTGAAAGAAAATTATATGCGCTTCGCTCACAATGCGATCGCAGCCAAACACGCTTTAAAAATCCGCTTTCAAGTCGAGGATACCGGCACTGGAATAGAAGGAAGCAAGTTAGAAGAAATATTTTTGCCATTCCACCAAGTAGGAGGCAATACATTTGTTGAAGGTACAGGTCTCGGACTCTCGATTAGCCAGAAATTAGCGAAACTAATGGGTACCGAAATTCGCGTCCACAGCACTTTGGGAAAAGGCAGCACTTTTTGGGTGGATTTAGAAGTGCCAGCAGCTAAACGGTACTTGGAGGTGTCTCCTTTGCAGGAAAAACGCTGGCTTGTAGGTTTTGTCGGCCACAAGCGGAAAGTGCTAATCGTGGATAACAATCAACAGAATCGCGATTTGTTGTGCAGGCTGCTGGGGCGTTTGGGATTTGAAGTGGCAGCAGTCCAAAACGGTCAAGAATGCCTCTGCAAAACAGTTGAATTTCAACCGGATGTGGTTTTAATCGACTTGCGGATGCCTGTAATGGATGGCTTAGAAACTGCAAGAAAACTGCGGCAGTTGCCGGAATTAAAAGATGTCGTCTTAATCGCTATGTCAGCTAGCGTTTTCAAGGCTACGCAGCAAGATAGCATCCTCGCAGGGTGCGATGCTTTTCTTCCCAAGCCAATCGAAGCAAATCACTTTTTGGAACAGTTACGCGTGCACTTGGGACTAGAATGGATTTACGGGGAATCTTCGGAAAACAAAAAGCATAAAACTCCCAGTTTGTCACCAGAATCTGATTTTCCTGCTTATTCTTCTCTGTTACCTGCGGCTTCTGAGTCGGTAGCAAAACTTTTGAAACTCGCAGCTATGGGCGACATTGAAGAAATTTTTGAGGAGAGTGCTAAGCTGGAGAGTTTAGAGCCTAATTTAGTGCCGTTTGTCTCGAAGCTGCGCCAACTTGCTAAGGGATTTCAGCTCAAACAAATTCGGAATACTTTAAAGCAATATATCGATGGTCAGTAGTCAGTAGTCATTAGTTATTGGTTCCCATGCCCTAGGCCCTAGGCCCTATGCCCTATGCCCTATGCCCTAGGCCCTATACAAGTCGGGTACCTCATCTTTCTGAGAAAGGCTATACTCTTCTACTCTAATATTATGTTGTTTCACTCTAATAGCCAACCAAATAAATCTCCTACTGTCAGTTGCAATTCCCTGGCAAAAGATGGCATGGGCAATAACTGTTCCGGTTCGTCAAATACCTCCGTTGATTGAGTCGGCCGATATACAAAAACCGATTGCTCCTGTGGATCGATTAACCAACCCATTTGAGTTCCGTGTTTGAGACAATGTAAAATATTTTTAGTAACTTTAGTTTGGTTTTGGTCGGGGGAGAGGATTTCAATTGTCCAATCCGGGGCGATCGCAAACACATTTGCCACACCACCATTTTCTTTACGGGGAATGCGCTCCCCAGTGAATACAGTCACGTCTGGAACGATCGCTCGACCGCCAAAAATGCACCGTAGTTCTGGAAATGCTCGCGCTACCTTTTGAGGTTTGAGAGTAGCATTAGCAGCACTTGTCAACTCGCCTTGAATGACACTATGTTCTCCTTGAGGCATCGGTTTTTGAATGATTGCACCGTCAATGTACTCGCTGGCTGGTTTGGTTTCTGGCAACTTAAGAAACTCTTGGAGTGTCAAAGATTTTGGCAGGATTTGTACCATCCGATTTAACCTCTAAAATAGGAGTTTCATCTGCTATTTTACCAAAAAGTCCCCGCCTCGTGCGATCGTGGCTCCACTTACTTCAACATCCGGCTATACCACCTTGCATCCTGTGGCTAATCTTGCTTCTATATATTCAGAGACAGTTTTTGAGAGATTTGGGATTGAAAATACTTTGCCTCAGTAACGGCCACGGAGAAGACGCGATCGCCCTTCGCATCTTGCAGGAACTACAACAGCACCCGCACCCGCCAGAAGTAGCCGTGTTTCCGCTAGTGGGCGAAGGGCAAGCTTTCGCTCAACTAGAAAACGCCCGCATCATAGGCCCGGTGCAGCGGATGCCTTCGGGTGGCTTTATTTACATGGACGGAAGGGAATTTTTGCGCGATGTCAAAGGCGGTCTGATTCAGTTGACCATAGCTCAGTTTAAAGCCATCCGCGCTTGGGTGCGATCGCAACAACAGTCGGGGAATCAAGAGGGCGTTATTTTAGCCTGCGGGGATATTGTACCGCTGCTGTTTGCTTGGCTCAGCGGCGCGACCTACGCCTTTGTGGGTACGGCAAAGTCCGAATATTATTTGCGGGACGAGGACGGGCCTCTGGCTCGCAAATCCAGGGTCTTTGGTTGGTGGGGTTGCCCGCGATCGGTTTATTTGCCTTGGGAGCGCTGGTTGATGACTCGATCGCGCTGTCGCGCCGTTTTTGCCAGGGACGCGCTAACCGCCGAGACTTTACAAAAGCTGGGAATTCCCGCTTACAATCTCGGAAACCCGATGATGGACGGACTCCAACCGGAAAACCCAGCCGGTTTTTACGGCCCTGACGCAGAGTTTCGGGAAAGGTCGCGATCGCTCGTCATCACCTTACTCCCCGGTTCTAGAGCGCCGGAAGCTTATGCTAATTGGCTGCTAATAGTAGAGGCTGTAGCCGGAATTTTGTCGCTGTTTGCCGATCGCAAATTGTTATTTTTCGGAGCCATTTCTCCTCAGTTAAATTTAGAAGCTTTGCGACCTAGTTTAGAATTTTTCGGCTGGCGACAAGAAGGCGAAACTAGAACGCAGCGGCGAGAAGGAAGTATTTTGCGACCTCCTGTTTCTAGCGCTCAAGAAATTCAGAAAGAATCTCCTAATTTGCTATTACCGCTGACATTTGTGCAGAGAAACGCCACGATGATTTTGACTCAGCAAAGTTTTAACGATTGTTTGTACGAAGCGGATTTAGCCATAGCAATGGCAGGAACAGCTACAGAACAATTTGTAGGTTTAGGAAAACCCGCGATCGCCATTCCCGGAAACGGCCCCCAATTTACTCCCGCTTTTGCAGAAGCTCAAAGTCGCCTGTTAGGCCCGTCATTAATTTTAGTCAAACATCCCGCCGAAGTTGCCGCTGCCGTGCAGTCTTTGCTCCGCGACCCCGACAGGTTGCAGCTAATTGCTGAAAATGGCTTGCGGCGCATGGGAGAACCCGGTGCAGCAGCCAGAATTGCCGAGTGTTTAATTCAGCGCTTCGGCGGTGAATCCAGCAATTCTCAATTGCCTGCAATAGACCAGGGACAAAACAATGTTTAGTCCCTACCGAGTATGTTTAATTCTACTTACTAAAAAAAATATTGTTCACTAACTACCTACTAATTTCCGTAAGGTGCGCCTAGGCGCACCTTACTAATACTGCACTCGCAGAAAAATTTAATTCGCCGTTTTTTCCGAAGATTGATCCCAGAAATTAGCTTGAGGAATTTTAAAATCAGACTTAACCAAAACTCCCGGTTCTCGCTGCACCGGCAGCACATCTAAAGTATCCGTTTGGGCGCAATATTTTAAATCTTCAATAACCCCTAAACCGAGGAGGCGCTGGCCGTGACTGGCACGTTCCAACAATTCATGTAACCGATCTTGCCACTGGAGATAAAGAGCAATAGCCCCAAATACTTCATCGTTACCAGCAAAATCGCTCGCAGGAATACCGCTTTCTGCTAGCAGACTTTGGGCGATCGCACCAGCACAAACCGTATCTTCCAACGAATAACTCCCTTCCCAACCCGAACCCACAATCCAAATAGTTTCCGGCTGTTTACTTAACAAAAATTGCACCACAGATTTGCGGTTAATCAAAGCCGCCGTTAACACAGTGGCAGCAGCTTGCACTCGCTCCAGAGCCCGAGTACCGTTAGTTGTGCTGATAAAAATTCGCTTCCCAGTCACCTTTTCTGGCGTGCAGTCGAAGGGGGAATTCCCCATGTCAAATCCGTCAACTTTGCCACCGCCGCGCTCTCCGGCGCGAATCCGCTTATCTGCAGGCCATTTTTCGCTCTCGGCCATTAGCTTATCTAAGTCGCTGAAAACTTGGACAGCTTCCGCCCCATTATTCAGGGCCGTTGCCATTGTCGTAGTCGCCCGCAGCACATCAACTGCGATCGCGCAAGCCGGCATTTTGTCGGCTGGCGTAAGTTCCGGGGTATGGTAAATAAAAAGCTTCACTTTTGGGCTACCTGCGATAAATCCTCATCAGCAATAATAATGGAAAGTGGATAATAGAAAATAGAGTCGAGTCCTCAAAAGCAGAAAATATGTCAAAACAGCTCAATTCAAACCCCGCCCACGCCGCCATTACCGCACCAATTGGACTTTTGGCAGGTTTCACCTATCCTTTGCGAGCTTTCACGCTGATTTTGCAAACTCCCAAGCTATGGACTTATGTATTAGTTCCCGTGGTGCTAAATTTTATAATTGGTATTGGTCTTTATTTAAGTTTGCTATTTCCCAGTTTGGCAGGGATAGACGTTTTAGTTGCCGATTTGTCCGTCCGATTTAACGATCTAATTGCGAGTTTTCCCGCTTGGCTGAGCTTTCTCGGCGTGTTAACAGTCGCTTTCGGCTGGTTGCTGCGCGTACTCCTAGTGTCAGGACTTTTGCTGATAATTGGATTTTTGTTAGTGCAGTTTGGCGTGATTTTAGGTTCGCCCTGGTACGGCCAACTTTCCGAACAATTGGAACTCCTGCGGAACGGTCAATTGCCCGCAGAAGCACCAATGAATTTGGCAAGTAGTTTTGGCGATATTCAAAGAGCGATCGCCTTTGAACTGCGAAAATTACAAATTTTGTTGAGCGTCGGTATACCGCTGCTGCTGCTAAATTTTCTTCCTGGTGTCGGCTCTATTCTTAGCAGTTTGGGGGGCGTAGCTTTGGGCGCGACTATTGTCTGTTTGGACTTTTTAGATGCACCTTTGGAGAGGCGCAGGCGACCTTTTCAGGAGAAGTTGGAGATAATTTGGGCGAGTTTGCCGGCCAGCGGGAGTTTTGGTGTGGTTTGTTTGGGTTTGGTGAGCATTCCGCTGTTGAATCTGTTGGCGATTCCGCTGTGCGTGACGGCGGGAACTTTGTTTTTTTGCGATCGCATTTGGCCGGCCCGCTTTGCCCCAGAAGAAACAAAGAGCGATCGAGAAACTAACATTACCAATTAAAAACTAGGAAGATGCTTCTTCCTTCGGCTGACTCTGGGAGTTAAGACCCAAAAACGGGCTTAACAACAGCCAGCTAATGAAGAAAAAGGATGCTGTAAATAGCTGCACAATATCGATCGCCGACAAATATCCGTCAGATAATAGTGCAATAGTTCTATCTGTCAGCCCGAATATCCAAGAGAGAATCCCAAACAGCCAAATGCCTTTTTGGAGCATGGGCAAAAATGCTGAAACTTCGGAGTTTTGCGACTTGTTCATTGATTTAGCCCTTGTTTGCGAAAAGTCTGATTAACCGGGGCACCCCAAGGGCTTAAGGATTTTTGGTGTCTCCTCGGATTCCCTTTGTTATCTATATGTTAAGAAATATTTCTCCATATGACAACGCGCCTTGGGAGGGATTTCCGCATCTATCTCAAGAGGTAGTTGGATCGCTGACAAAGAGTTATATTTGCTACACTTTGGCAGCGACGCTAGAGATTTTGCCGATTTTTTGAGAGATAAATTGCTGGGCACGGATAGCGGCGGGTTCTCTTGGCACCGCGCCTACAAAAAAACATTGTAATTTATATTGAATTATGTAATACTACAAACTGAACAAGTCTGGTTAAAGAACGCTCGTGAGGTTTGTACTGAGGACTGAAGTCCTCAAAGCCCTAAAAGCCACAGGACAAACAATTTGATTATCAAAATCAACCCAGCTTAATAGGAGTTCAGCGTCAATAAAATCGAACAATGGCACGCTTAAATCAGATTATTGCGATCGAAAAAGGCATCAAAAGCCGATCCGTCCAAGAACTCGCAGAAGCTCAAAAAGCACTCCAGAAGCCCGCTGTGCTTTCTGGAATCTCCCGTACTTACCACCCCAAAGACGAAGAAGGCGAACAACTGCCGCCAGAGTCCCAAAAAGTTGAAGTCAAAGCAGAAGAGATTATCCGCAAAACGACTGAAGTTTTGACCAAACTCTTTGACGTAACCGCAACCAAAGATTGGACAAATTGTAGCGCCCGTGCTGACGTAACTGTAGACGGAAACGTGCTTTTGAGCCAAGTTCTCGTCAGCTATTTGCTATTCATTGAAAAGCAGTTAGCCGATTTGCAAGCATTTATCAAAAAACTTTCCGTCTTAGATGCTTCCGAGACTTGGAACTTCGATGCTTCGGAAGACTGCTGGGCAACTGAACCGGTGCAAACTCTCAAGACTTTTAAAACTCCGCGCAATCACGTTAAAGCTGAAGCTACCGAACACCATCCGGCTCAAGTCGATGTTTATTACCAAGATATTACGATCGGCTATTGGCGGACTGTAAAGTTTTCTAGAGCTTTGCCAGCGCGCCGGATCAATGAGTTGCTGCAAAGGGTGGAAATCTTGCAGCAAGCTGTTATGTTCGCCCGCGAAGAAGCTAACAATTATGAAGTTGAGGAACAGAGAGTAGGAGAGCGAATTTTTCAGTTTATTTTCCGCTGATTGCTTGCTTTTTTGATAGTTATGGTTCAAGATCTAAACAGAGTACAAGCTCAAACTCAAACTTCAACTTAAACCGTACAAATGTGATAGTGCAGGTTCGACTCCTGTCCCTTATACCCAAAATATGGGGGTAGCCCAATTGGCAGAGGCAGCATTGCGTACAAATTCAACAGCAACTTATTAATCTAAACTCAGCATTTACCGCCGATCGCTCAAACGAATGTCAGGAAAATCACATCATCGAGGTTGCTGGCTCATATTAGACCTCTTGCAAAAAAAATCTATGCTATAATAGAAGGTTTTCAATTTAATCCCCCTAGAGCTAACTCATA
>NZ_JAUBSB010000048.1:0-48825 GCF_036702135.1 Microcoleus sp. LAD1_D3
AATTATGAGTTAGCTCTAGGGGGATTAAATTGAAAACCTTCTATTATAGCATAGATTTTTTTTGCAAGAGGTCTACTTAACACTTTCTAGGGTACTGATGTTCACCTGCAAGGTTATGAAGTTGTCATCTACAAGGGATTAAAGTGCGAACTCAATCCTAATGGATTACCCTGTAGAAGCCAGTCATCTCCCAATTGCTCGGTTTCGACTGAACGAATCGCACTTTAAACAGGCATTCAAATCGCGCTCTACCGATAGGCCGCAAGCAGGACAATCGTAAGTCCGAAGGCTTAGTGGTATATCTTTTTTATGCCCGCAATTGGCACAAATCTTAGAACTGGGGAACCATCGATCTACCAGCACTAAGCTCGCCCCATACATTTTGCACTTATAATCTAACTGCCGCCTAAATTCGTAAAACCCTAAGTCGGATATTGCCCCAGCCAGCTTGTGATTTGCCAGCAAGCCTTTAACGTTCAAGTCTTCAATCTTAATTAGCTTTAAAGTGTTCGCTAAGTAAGTCGTCAACTTGTGGAGGAAGTCTTTACGAATCCGAGCTATTCGTGCGTGGAGTCTGCCGATATTGTTGTAAGTTTTGCGCTGGTTGCGAGAACTTTTTATTGGCTTTGATGCTTTACGCTGTAAACTAGCAAGCTTGGTTTTCGCTTCCTTTAACGGTTTTGGTGCATCAAAGACTTGATGGTTTGACAGCGTGGCAAAAGAATTAATGCCTACATCGATTCCTACAGAGTTCTCAGGCTGTTGAACTGGCAAACGTTCTGCATCAACGCAGAAGGAAACAAACCAGTGGCTCCCCTCTTTTGAAATCGTAAAAGTTTGAGAGACCAAGCCACATTCTAAGGGTTCATAAAGCCGAAAAGTTCCCAAAGTCGGAATCTTAATAGTGTTGCCTGCGGTTAGTAAAACTTTTCCATTAGACGAATCAACCGTGAATGATTGACCGTCTCGGCGACTGGCAAATTTCGGATGACCGAATTTCCCCAAGCGATACCGACTAAACGCTTCTTTCAAGTCAATCAAAGCGTTTTGGTAAACTCGGCTGGACAACTGATTCATCCAAGCGCATTCAGGTTGTTTCTTGACGTGGTTGGTAAGAACTTTCTTGACTTCGTTGATGACCTGTGAGTCCGAGAGATTCCTCTCACCATACATTTGGACTCGCAAGCTCAAACCCATGTTAAATATTACACGCCGAAATCCTGCGTGTTTTGCCATCCAGGTCGCTTCATTGTTATTCAATTTGAGCGCTCGCTTGACGGCAAACATGGTTAAACCTCCTCTCGGTAATTAATTGTGGACAAGTTTAGTAAACTATTTGGCACGCTATGTCCAACTCACATCCCCAATTATCAGCATTTCTCCTAGCTATCCGTTGGATTTTCCGGTAACGCCCTATCCAGAGTATCAGAATTTGCCTCTCGTGGGTAAGTTTTGATTGCCCATTCTGTTTGGCGGAGGACGCCCCGCAGCATGGCGACTTCATCCACTGTCGGATAGGCTCTGTTGTACAAACGCCGAAATTTTTCCATCCGGCTTGCTGCTGTGTGCTGCTGCAAATATCCTATTTTTAACAGCAAAGTTTCTAGTTGCTGGTAATATCCCTCTAAATTTTCCAAGGGAGCCGATTCCTCCGGGCAACTGACAACTGACAACTGACAACTGACAACTGACTTGTATAGTTCGTAACAGCAGATAGCGACGGCTTGGGCGAGATTTAGGGAAGTGTAGGCATCGCTGCTGGGAATGCGGATCAGGCGTTGAGCGCGGTTTAATTCGGCATTGGTCAAGCCGCAGTCTTCTCGGCCGAAAATGAGGGCGCTGGGGGCTTCAAGGAGCCAAGGCAAGGCATCTGCGGGTTCTTCTAGTTGTGTTGGCAACGATCGACAATCATCCCCTGTAGTTGCGATCGCTCTGACACACCCAACCAAAGCAGCCGGCAAACTCTCGACTACTTTGGCCGTTTCCAATATGTCGGCGGCGCGAACTGCCATCAGTCGGGCCTCTTCCCCTAAATAATCGCATTGGGGATTTACCAAAACTAATTGGTGCAAACCCATATTTTTCATGACGCGGGCAACAGAACCGACATTCAATGGGCCAGCAGGTTCGACTAAGACTATTCGGAGGTTGGCGTCGGCCGTTTCGAGCATTTTTATTTGGGGAGGTGTTTTGCAGAAATTGGGTTGTTTCCTTAGCAACAGGCTTTCCGGCCTGTTCCACAATCAAATTTAACTCTTGTGGAACAGGCCGGAAAGCCTGTTCATAATCGCAAGATGCCTGTTCCACAATCAAATTCAACTCTTGTAGAACAGGCATCTTGCCTGTTCCTGAAAATGGTACAAGATGTGAGTTAGTAATGTACTTTCCAAATTAGCATGGCAAAGCAGCGATCAAAATCTGATTTACCGACAAAAATTTGCCCGGTGTGCGATCGACCTTTTACTTGGCGCAAAAAATGGGCGGACTGCTGGGATGAGGTCAAATACTGCTCCGAACGTTGTCGTCGCCGCCGTTTGGCGGCTCAAGATTAAGAATTTAAAGCAAGTTGCTCGATCAAAGCTAAGATTGCAAAGGAAAAATTTTAGGTTATTAGGTTATAAATTATGGCATCGCAACAAGTGCAACCAAAGCTAGTTATTCACGGCGGTGCCGGCAGTTCTCTACACAGTAAAGGCGGAATTGAGGCGGTGCGGAAATCGCTTTACGATGTTTTGGAGGAAGTTTATCCGCTGCTGAAAAACGGTGTCAGTGCCGTAGATGCAGTGGTGCGGGGCTGCCAATTGTTGGAAGATGACCCGCGATTTAATGCCGGTACGGGTTCTGTGGTGCAGTCGGACGGTCAAATTCGGATGAGTGCTTCGCTGATGGACGGTTTGATGCAGCGTTTCAGCGGGGCGATTAATGTTTCTCGCGTTCAACATCCGATCGAACTTGCTCAATTTTTGCAGCATTCGGACGATCGAGTTCTCTCTGATTTTGGTTCGGCGGAATTGTTGCGAGAACTTCAATTGCCGATTTACGATCCGATGACGGATTTGCGTTTGCACGAGTGGATGCAGGAACGCCAAGGCAATTTTAGCAAAGCAATGGCTGACGTGGTTGCCGAACCGGCCGGTATGGGTACGATCGGAGTCGTAGCTTTGGATGTGCATGGACGCTTGGCTGCTGGGACTTCGACTGGTGGCAAGGGTTTTGAGCGGATTGGGCGGGTTAGCGACTCGGCGATGCCGGCAGGAAATTACGCGGCCCAAAGTGCGGCGATAAGCTGTACGGGGATTGGCGAGCACATTATGGACGAGTGTTTGGCCGCGCGAATTGTGGTTCGGGTTACAGATGGTTTAAGTTTGAAAGCTGCTTTTGAGCGTTCTTTTACTGAGGCTGACGAACGTCAACGGGATTTTGGCGCAATTGGAATTGATGCTAGCGGGGCGATCGCTTTCGGCAAAACTAGCGAGGTGATTTTGGGTGCTTTTCACAACGGTAGAGAAATGGGCGATACTTTGGAAATGAGCAAGGGAACGCTGATTTTTATTGCTTAGCAAAGATTAGATTTGTTGCTTTTGTTGGATGCGATCGCGTGGCGAATACGCGATCGCATGATTGGGACTACCTCCTGTTTACGTCTTAACCGTCTTGGGGGTAGCTATACATAACATGAGTTCAAAGGATATTAAAGAATTAGCAGAACTGCTTCGACGCTTGCAGCAAAAAGATAAAAATCTTCGCGTGTTCGGCACAAATTCTCACACATACAAACTGGGACAAACGCTTACGGAAGCAGAGTTGCAGAATTTCGAGCAGAAACATAAAATCAAGCTGCCCGAAGATTACCGTTTATTCTTGAAAGAAATTGGCAACGGTGGAGCAGGGCCGTTCTACGGTTTAGAGCCTCTTGAAAAGGCAGCACAGTATCGCGATTTGAGCAAACCGTTCCCCTTCACCAAAGCAACAGACTCTTATTCAGATGAGGAGTTGGAGAAGTGGGACGATACAGACGAATACCCCGGCGCGTTGGAGTTATGCCATCAGGGGTGCGCCATTTACTCTGATCTGGTTGTAAACGGCCCCGCACACGGCACGATTTGGAACGGCAGGGAGGATTTCTATCCAACGGAATTGTCTTTTGGCAGATGGTATCGCCGCTGGGTTGAGAAGGCATTGCGGACTCTTGAGAACGAGCCGCTTGTGGATAAGCTCGCGTTGGGAATGTCAAAGCAACAAATCTTAGTGGCAGCGGGAGGCGACTGGCAAGAACGAAAAGCCCTTGAGCGCCCCATTTATTTCTTTGAAGCTCCAGAAATCCCGGCTCAAATTGAGTTAAATGAAGACAGGATAGTTATCAAAATCAATCGTTCGCCTTTCATCTTAGCGCGGCCAGAGTAAATGTGGCATTACGTCATAATTAATAACGTCCTTATTGCCTAGGGGTTGCTATAATACCCGCTTTATTTTTTAGTGTCTTAGAAAGGGACGAAAGTTTGTGTAGTTTGAGGTAAAAAGCGATTTCAATGGCCGAGTGACACAGAAGATAACTAACATGGATTTGGTAGAAAAAACCTTAAATCAATTATACTGCAACAATTTAAGCGATCGCCCCTAACCTCTCTAATCTTAAATCCGCAGTTGCCAAAGTTTAACAGTACCATTCTCCCCGCCGCTGACCAGAGTTTCGCCCAAAAGCCCGATCGCCACCGCAGACACAGGGCTAGAATGTCCATCTAAAGTGTGCAGCAATTCGCCGCGAAGATTCCAAAGTCTAACAGTACCGTCAAAACACCCCACTGCAAAGTATCTCCCATCAGGGCTAACTGCGGCGGCGGAAGTGATACGAATTCCTGTTTGGAGAGAATGCAATAATTCCCCTGTTTGCAAATTCCACAGTGCGATCATTTTGTTGCCGTGACTGACGATAATTTTGCTATCTGGAGTAATTGCAACATAATTTTCGCTGCCAAATGTTCGCCTCACTTCGCCTCCCGGCAATTCCCACAAAGTGACTGTGGCGCGACAGAAACCGCTGGCTGCATTTAGGCCGCTAGCTACTAACATTTTGCCGTTGGGACTCAGGGCGATCGCACTAATGTCATCCCCTGGATAGCCTTCCAAAACTTGCAGCAGTTGGCCGCTGTTGAGGTGCTGAAGCTTGATTGTGCCTCGGGTGGTGCCGATCGCCAACATTTGCCAGTCGGGGCTGACAGCGACGGATTCGTGGCGATGCACGTCTGCCAAACGCTTCAGCAGTTCGCCGTTTTGCAAGTTCCAGAGTTTGACTGTTCCCGCGCGCGATCGTGTCAGCAGTGTTTTGCTGGCAGGGCTGAAAGCAACTAGCAATACTGCTGTTGAATGTCCGAAAATCGTCTGCTGCAGTTCACCGCTGTGCAAACTCCAAATTTTCACTGTACTGTCGTCAGAGCCCGTTGCCAGTAATTGTCCGTCGGGACTGATAGCTGCAGACAAAATCCTGTCTGAATGGTGAAGAGTGGCTTTTAAGATGGCACCGGTTGAGGTTTTTGGCTGCGTTTTATATCCGGCTATTTCCAGCCAGTCGATCGCATCTCTCCAATTTTTGAGAGCATTTCGGGGCCGATTTGTCAATAATTCTATGTATCGGTACAAAGTTTTTGACAAATCAACTTCGACACCTTTGATTTGTTTGTTGAGAAAAACCGCAATTTCCGCTGGGCTGTAGCCACACAGTAAGCCACAGAGATGCCGCTTTTCTACGGGTGTCAGCCCTCTTCTGGTGTGGGGGGCGAATTCTTGTTTGGCAGTTGCCAAGTCGGTATAAAGCTTTTGGATGTCCCAGCCGTTGCTTGCCCGTGCAAATGGTTCTTCTGGTCGATCGAGGGTAGAGGGTATCATTTGCGGCAGTCGCGATCGAGTTCCTAGTCAAATTCCTAACCAAAATCCTAACATTGGCTGTGCGCGATCGAACTGTTTTCACCGCTAATCTATTTTTAACACAGCAAACAGGGGAAAGAGTTTCCGGTGAAAAATGTGCCGAAATCCTTACCTTTACAGTTTGCAAAAGAACTTTACACCAACGGGAGAAACACCAAATGTCTATTATTGCGATCGTCTTCTTTTTTGGCTGTCTTGGCTTTATTTTAATTTTGGTTGGTTATATCTGGGGATTATCTCAAGCTATTGAACAAGAAACTCTGTGGGGATTGGTTTACTTTTTTGTTCCCTTTGCTTCCTGGGTATTTCATATTAAAAATTGGAGTAATAAAAAATTTAGAAAACCATTTTTACTTCAACTTGCTGGATTCCTCATGTATTTCTTGTTAGGCATTATTATTGCATTATTGCCTGTAATAGGTCTTCTCAAAACCGATGGTTCTGTGCCTAATGTAGATCTGGGGTCTAACGAGCAATCGCCATCTTCTTTTTCTTCGGCTTTCAACACTTATCCCTACCTCTATCAAGAGTCATCTCCTGCTGCCGAGCCATCTCCTACTTCTGCTGCAACTGTGACTGAGCCTAATTATGCTCGTGTGGCTGCTCAAAATTCTGACTTCAAACAATCGATGAAAGTAGGCTATATCTACTACGGGCAGGGAGACTATCAAACGGCTTTAATCAATTTTAACAGAGCTTTACAGATACGTCCGGGCGATGCTTATGCTGTCAAGGCTGTTGACAACACCCAAAGTGCGATCGTCCAAAGCAGTGTCAAATAAGCCGTGCATTAAAAATTGCGTACAGTGGATAGATAAGTAATTCACATTATGTGTAAATTTTTCCAATAAAATGATTAAAATTCTCACACCAACACCGACCCAACTAACAATTCAATCTTCGAGCGCCTGGGATGGTTTGCTATTAATTTCTCCCTTCATCGTCATTGGACTATTGCAGATTATTTTGGCATCAAATTGGATAGGTGGAGGCATATTTCTGTTATTTTCGCTGTCTTTGTTGGACGGCGCGATAGATGAAACATATATTTTTGATAAAACTTTTAGCAAAATGACCATTAAACGACGGGGTGTTTGGCTTAATGATGTTACCGAATGCTCAAGTCGCGAGATTTCTACGGTGGAATTAGAGGAAATAGCAGATAGCGAGGGAAATCGTAGCTATTATGTTAATTTGTGGATGTTGGGCGGGGATCGCATCTGCTTGAGAAGCGATTCACTAACAGAACAATACAAAATGGCTGAGTTGATTCGCCACTATATCTCGATTAGGGATAATCGCACGCTTAACAATATATTTGCCCTCCAAGTCCGTGAACCATAGCTATCCCCTAGGGAATCGCCCAAATCAATACCTAACGATAATTAAGTAGGCGCAAATAAACTTTACAATGTAACAAAATGTAAACGTGTCTTCACATTTGCGATTACTTTCCTGGGGCTCGCGAAAGCTAACGTTTCACTCGCTATAACATAATTAATATACTTTTAAGATTCATCTACTTTAAATCACGAAAAGCTATCTTAAACCCAGCCGCAGGAAAACTCGCGACATTTGTTGTCGCTCAGACATTTTAGTGCTAACCTTTTACCAAAACAAAAGAGGTCATGGCACAGGACGACTTCAAATAATATATAAGTTAACAATTGGGCTGATCGGGGTTAGCAAGGCGATATGTAACATCATTTTGGGAAGTTAAGGGCGAGATAAATGAAAATAATCAAGCAAACAGCAAGTGAATTAATAATTCAGACTCAAAGCATATTTGATTTTTGGTTGCCTAGTTGTTTATTCATGGCCTTTGGACTGTTCGGGCTGGCTTTTGATTATCATAAAGCAACCCTGAGCTGCCAGCGATTGCAGGCAAAACAAGGCAGTTGCCAGTTGGTGCGATCGAATTTACTGGGTTCAAAACTCCAAGAAATTGAGCTTGCTTCTTTGCGGGGAGCTAAAGTTCAAAGATGCGGCTATAAAACACGAGTTGTACTTTTGACTTCTGTTGGCCATGTTCCTTTCACTGCTAACTCCACTAATTGGGGAACCCAAGACGCTGTTGCTTCTGACATCAATTTTTTTGTTAAAAATGCAAAAGATCGATTGCTGCGCTTAAGTCAAGAAGATCACTGGTTGGGATGGACAGGAGGCATATTTTTGCTCGCAGCAGTCGGAGCGATAGTCTTGAGAAATAATGAAACCTACAGCTTCGATGGAACTTTAAACACCTTGACTGTTAAACAGCGGGGTTTGTTGGCACGTAAAGTAATTCAATACTCTCTGTGCGAGATTTATGGCGTGGAAGTCGATCGAACAAAAGATCGGCAGAATGACACTTGGTACGAAGTCAGACTATTAGTTTGTGGAGGATCTCGCATATCCCTGCCCAACACGATGAGTCCTTACGAGCAAGAAAAAATCGCCAAAGCGATTAACAACTATCTGCACGAGCAAAAATAACACAAAATAGCCGATCGCAAGAAACCCGATTTCTCAAGCTTGCGGACTTACGGAGAAACCGGGTTTGTCACCAAAAACTCTCGTAGAGTACCATCGCTCCCGTTATAAAAACCCGGTTTCTTTGGTATCGCTCGCGAGTTGCGCGAGGGGTGGAAACTCATTATCAAAAAAGTAAACAATCGTTCACTTTTTTGGTTCTTTCAACTTCCAGCCTGGCTTGACAACTTGCCGGGAACGGGCAACTACTAAACAGTCATTCGGTACATCTTCTGTCACCACAGAACCCGCCGCTACAGTAACATCTTCCCCCAAAGTTATGGGTGCAACCAGCACGCTGTTAGAACCCGTTTTACTCCGATCGCCTATTTGAGTTTTGTGCTTGTTTTTTCCGTCATAATTCGCCGTAATTGTCCCCGCACCGATGTTGACTTTTTCTCCCAAAGTCGAGTCGCCTAGATAAGACAAGTGAGCGACATTAGTCCGATCGCCGATTTGAGTATTTTTCAATTCTACAAAATTGCCGACGCGGCAGTTTGCCCCAATTTCTGCGTGTCCCCGCAAGTGTGCGTAAGGGCCAATTCGCGAATTTTCAGCAACCATACTGTCAGAAACCACCGAATAAAGCACAGTCACATTTTCTGCAATCTGACTGTTTTCGATCAAACTGCCGGGGCCGATGCGACTCCCAGAGGCGATCGAAGTATTTCCCCGCAAGTGAGTTTGCGGTTCAATTACCACATCCGGCTGCAACTCTACGGTATCGTCGATCGTAATGCTGTTGGGGTCTAGCAGCGTGACTCCCGCCGTCATCCACTTGTCCTTTACCCGCGTTTGCAAAATATCGCAAGCTGTGGCTAAATGTTTGCGATCGTTAATTCCCAATATTTCTTGATAATCTTCCACATCCACCGCCATCACCGGACTGAGGAAATTTACCGTATCAGTTAGGTAATATTCTTTTTGGTCATTGTCTGCCTTCAATTCTGGCAAAATTTTCTCTAAATCCGGCCAGTGAAAACAGTAAACACCTGCATTAATTCGGTGATTTTGCTTTTGAGCTTGTGTGCAGTCGCGGTCTTCGACAATTTGCTGGACAAAGTTTTGACTGTCGGTAAATACTCGCCCGTATCCTTGAGGATTCGGCAAATTAGCTGTCAATAAAGTAGCAGAGTTTTGGTGCTGTTTGTGAACAGCCATCAATTGTTTGATAGTTTCTGCCCTCAGCAAAGGTACATCCCCATTTAAGACCAGCAAATCTCCTTGAAATCCCTCTAAGTGAGGCAGCAATTGTTGGATGGCGTGACCAGTTCCCAATTGTTCGGTTTGTTCTACAAATTCTAGGGGAGGAGATTGAAGATTTTTCTCCGATATTTCTTGACCTCTAATCAGAGATTCTTTAACGAGTTCGCCTCGATAACCGACGATGACAAGTCGCCTGGTAATTTGGATTTCTTGACAACTTTGGAGGACTCGCTCAACTAACGATCGACCGCCCAATTCGTGTAGAACTTTGGGCAAGTCAGATTTCATGCGCGTGCCGCGTCCAGCAGCTAAAATTGCTATTGCTACCATTGTACGATCGACTTATTTGCTATAAAAACTTGAATATTGACTAACTGATGATATCACTCGCTGTCCGTCGATGGCACTGCGATCGCACAAATTTTTCATCTAAAATTTCCCATCTCGCATCCGCGCGATCGAGGCTTTTTGCAGCCGGATGTCGGTTTTAGGGGCGATGCTTGCGGTTCAACTTAACGCCGTTACGGTATCTGATGTTGCGCCCCCGGTATCAATTACCAGCTTGAAGCAATGGTATTTGGCGACTTAGCGAGAGGATGTGTGGCTGTACTGCAAACCTGAGTTCGGTTCGCAGAAAGGACTGAAGTCTTTTCCCAAGGGATGCCAGGGCTAGCGAGAGTGATTATTTGCATCTTTGGGCTGGGATTTGCCACGATACATTATACTATTTGTTGAATTTCAGTTATTGTGTTTTCAACTCCAAAAAACTCTTTCTGACTTTTTCATTTTTTCTTCCTTCTACCTTCTATCTTCTGCGTTATCAGGTGTCCAGCTATGACAGAGCTTAATTTTCAGGAACTTGCCAAGCAGGGAAATCTCGCCACTGCGATCGCATCTTGGCTCAACAGCCAGTTGCAATCTGAAGGCATCACAGCCTCGGCGAATCTCGACGGCGACTGTTTGGATGTAATTCTTGAGGCCGAGCAGGTACCGATAGAAGATACATTAGTTGATTTTGTCCGCACCGAGCTGACAAATTTGCAGCCGGATTCGATTCGCCAAGTGAAGGTTGAGGGCCGAGAAAGCGGTCAGATTGCTGCTGCTTGGAGTCAAGACTTTAGTCTGGAGAACAGCACTTTTGAACCACAGAGCTTTGCAGGAGAAGCTGTACCAAATACTGGGGTTGCTAATATACAGGATCGCACAGAGATGGAGAATAATATTATTGAGGAGGAGAAACCGCCGGAACTTGCTGCATTTGAGAACCGGCTGCGATCGACTTTCATTGTAGTTGGGCTGGTGACGGGTATGTTGGCGATCGCGGTGGTGGCGTTTGTGGGTAAAATTTTGAACCAGCCGACAGCAACTGCGGGGAATAATCCCGATGAAACAGCAGATTTAGCAACTGCACCAGATACTTTTCGAGAAGCCGTTAACAGCGCACTCAAAGCCGCAGAATTAGGGCGAGCGGCAAAAACCAAGGAAGATTGGACTACAGTTACCGATCGTTGGCAAGAAGCGGTCTCATTAATGAGAAGAGTACCAGTCTCTAGCCCCAACCATCAACTAGCTCAAGCAAAAGTAATTGAGTATCAGAAATATCTACTTTACGCTCAAGAAGCAGCAGTAACTCCCCCTCTGCCAAGTCCAACTCCCGCACCAGCCGAAAAATCACCTTCGGAAAAAGCAACTTCTAAAAAATCCAATTCGCCCAAAGAAACTTTGGAGAAAGCAACTCCTAAAAAATCCAATTCGCCCAAAGAAACTTCGGAGAAAGCAACTCCTAAAAAATCTCCTTCCGAAAAAGCAGAACCAGAGAAAAAATCTCCTTCCAGATAGACGTTAAAATATAGATTTGACAAATTATGACTGACAACACTTTAATCGTTTCTCCTGAATGGTTAGCCACCAATACCGACAATCCGCAAGTTGTAATCATTGACTGTCGGTTTTCCCTTGCCGACCCTGAATTGGGACAAAAACAATATCAAGAAAGTCACATCCCCGGAGCTTTCTATTTAGATTTAAACCGCGACATGGCGAGTTCAGTTGGCAAACATGGCGGTAGACATCCGCTGCCAAATATTGAAGAATTAGCTGAAAAATTGAGTGCGAGCGGCATTAATTCAGCAGAAACTTTAGTCGTAGCTTATGACGATTCGCGGCTGGCTTTTGCCGCTCGTTTGTGGTGGCTGCTGCGATATATGGGACACAGCAAAGTAGCTTTGTTAGACGGCGGTTTCAGCGGCTGGAAAGCGGCCGGATATCCGGTAACAAATATTTTGCCAGAACCCCGCGAGGGTAAATTTGTTCCTCACTTGCAGCAGGATTTGGCCGTAGATATTGAGGCGGTAAAAGAGCGAAAAGACTTGCCGGGGAAGGTTTTGGTTGATTCGCGAGAAAGCGAGAGATATGAAGGTTTGCGGGAGCCAATAGACCCCATTGCAGGCCACATTCCGGGCGCGGTTAACTATCCTTGGCAAGGGGTGACGGATGAAACTGGAAAAGTGCGATCGGCATCCGAACAAAAACAGCGGTGGACGGAATTAGAAAAAGCCGAAGAAATTATTGTTTATTGCGGTTCCGGGGTGACGGCTTGCGTTAATTTACTGTCTTTAGAAATCGCCGGAATTCCCGATGCTAAACTTTATGTCGGTAGCTGGAGTGACTGGTGTTCTTATCAGTTGTAGGGTGCAGGAGCGAGATGATTGTTGACTGTTGACTGTGAGTTTTAGGGTAGCGGGCATTGATGTCAACTTAACGTTAAACCTCAGTCCGGCAGCCGTTGAAACAAGAGCCTCAAAGCTAAATTCGTCGCTAAGCTGTTCGGCATTTAAAGGAGGATAGTAGGGTGCGTCAGTCAATAAGCGTTTCCCATGTATATAGGACTTACGCATTGACAAAAAAGATCATCTATGTATTCTAGACAAGGCCACCACTACTAAAGTTTGCTAAAATCGGCTCACGTATAACTGAAGTGAATAGATTCCTTTGGACTTCATACCAGTTACTAATTATTTTTTCAGACCGCATCAACTCTAATTTAACACTCATCTGGAAGTGAACAAAATACATGAGTCTTGATTGCACAGGTATCTCTTACCATGAACCGACAAATTCCACATACTTGCTTGATGGCTCTATGAAAGGTTTCAATTCGCCAATCAGTATCATGAATTGTGATAAATTCATCTCTTGTAATCTCAGGGATTTTTTCTCACTTTGGTCAAGAGAAAATATAGTGTTTAGACGCCTCTTTTTTAAAGCTTTTTCTAAACAACTTTATAAATCCCAATTCTTTTAAATGAGTTATTACTCCTGACTCAGGAATTGCCAGAGTGCTTACCTGGCAATAATTATGTGGCTCATTTGATACAGTCCTTTTTTTTCAATTCCGAAGAGAAAACCCAATTTCTGGTTTTTTGGAAATTTCAAATTTTCCACTCCTGAATACCAACTATCTCCTGTTACTATTTTTGGCTTGACTCCCCAATTTCTTATTTCACTCACCATTTCTCTCAAGTAATCCTTTTTGGTTTTTCCCTCCTTTTTATCATAAATTCTGTAATTTATTGGGACGCTCGTTACCATTAATATCGCTGTAATATAGGGTGATTAAATTTAAACCAATAATAGTTTTATGAGCTTTGCCTGACCCAAAATAACTAATCAATTCGGCATTTTTAGGGTCGCTGTCAATCTTTTCTCTGACTTTATCCTCTACACTTAGTATCCCTCCTGTCAAGTTGATTATTTTCTCAATCTCGCTGAATAAGTCTTTCGGCTCCTACCTTTCTCTTAACAAAAAGCTATTGATAGAATCGTGATCAACATCTCCCAATATCTCTGATAATCTGCTACATCCTCCCAACGCGGTGGTTCGGACAACAAAAATCAGGTGTAAAGGTCTATATTTCATTGTGCCGTAGAGGGTTTAGTTATTTTTCTCCTTGTCCGATACCTAGAAAGTAGACGACAATTATTTATCAATTCACTGTTTGGTTATTTTGTCAATGCGTAAGTCCTAAAATATTAAAGCTATACACAGCAATGATTGCAGCATTTCCGTGAACCTCATTTTTCAGCATAGAGGCTCAAACCCTTGCCGCACCAGCCATACAGCCTAAAGATTTGACCCCCTCAAAAAAACACCTACCCCTTCACGGAAATTTCAGGAACCAGAAAGCGATTAAACACTCGCGACGGCTTCGAGTTCCGCCGCCTCTTTTTCGTTCATCTCGTCGAGTTTCTGCCAAACTTGCTGCATCAATTCATCCAACCCAACTCGACTCACAGCGGAAATCAACAAAACAGGAGCGCCACTCCTTTCTTTAAGTCGGCTGATTAAATTACGGATTTCTTCGCTTTCGAGCTCGATCGCATCTACCTTATTAAAAGCCAAAATCTGCGGTTTATCGGCTAAACCACGCCTGTAAGCCTTTAATTCTTCCTGAATTGTGACGTAATTGGCGATCGGATCTTCATCCGTAACATCGATCAAATGCAGCAACAACCGAGTCCGCTCAATGTGCCGCAAAAACTCGTAACCCAAACCAGCACCTTCGTGCGCTCCTTCAATCAATCCCGGAATGTCTGCAAACACCGTACCGTCTCCAGTCGGTTTTCTGACTACGCCCAAATTCGGGACTAAAGTTGTAAAAGGATAATCTGCTATTTTGGGGCGAGCTGCCGACAAAGCTGAAATTAAGGTAGATTTGCCAGCATTTGGCATCCCGAGAATTCCCACTTCAGCTAATAGCTTCAATTCCAAACGCAAAAATTTGTGTTCTCCTTCTTTTCCCGGCATCGCATAATCTGGAGCGCGGTTAGAATTGGTCAAAAAACACTTATTCCCCAAACCGCCTTTGCCACCTTTGGCAACGCAAAAAGTCTGTCCGGGCGTCACTAAATCTGCTAAGATTGCCTGAGTTTCTGCGTCGTAAACAACTGTACCGCAGGGAACTTCGATCGTGCGATCGTCCCCAGAAGCCCCAGTCATATTCTTGGGTGCGCCCCGCTGCCCGTCTTCGGCTTTAAAAATCCGGTTGTACTGAAAATCCAGCAGCGTTTGCAGGCTTTCCACTGCCACCATAAACACAGAACCGCCCCGCCCGCCGGTGCCGCCGCTGGGCCCGCCCGCCGGTACATACTTTTCTCTGCGAAAAGCTACCATACCGTCGCCGCCTTTGCCGGCTGCGACTTGAATATCTGCTCGATCGATAAATTGCATAATTTAGTCAGTAGTCAATAGTCATTAGTCATTAGTTATTATGATACCCGATCCAAGTACCATATTTCTCTTTTCCTTTAGTCCGCGTCGGCGGACTACAGCCAAGTTGAGTCGCGATTTACACGGGCCAGAAAAATATTATACCAATTTTTTAAAGTAGTGGAGAGCGAAAGATTGTACGCGACCATTTGTAGAGAAACGGCACTGCCGTGTCCGGCTCCTCAATCTGCGAGTTTTAATAATTTGTATAAGATTGAGGATGGTACCAAAACTTTTGTTGAATTAGTATTATCAAAGCAGATTTGATATGAGCAGGGCTTACCCAAAAAAACTCAATAAACCGGGTTTTTCTACTGGGGCCGATAGCTGTAACGATGTTTTTTCCTAGAAAAACCCGGTTTTTGCGTCTTGGAGGAATTAGTAGTCCTTAGTTAATAGTTACAGTCATTAATCCAAAATTTCACAAGAATGGCTAATCACTAATGACTACTGACTACTAACAATATGAGGATACATCTTCCTTACATTCATCTGCCAAATAGCAGAGAGCTCGAAAGCGCATCCCTACTAACTGTTCGTAAAGCGGGTTAATCTGGCACATCGCCGGAATGTGGACGATTTTGCGACCAAATAACACGACATCTCGCTCAAACGGACACTGGGGCGGAATAATTTTACAGACAAAGTGTGCCAATTTTGGGTCGTGAATTTCCCAGGCGTCAAGCCAGTCTTTGACGGGTTGCAGGACATTTTTTTGGTGAGGTTTAGGTAGCGGAGATGAAAGGGGTGTTCCGGCGGGGGGGGCGACATTCGCATCAAAGACGATTTGGCTACTGGGCCCCTGCGGCTCATCGCACTTGCTGTCTTCGATGGTGTGTCGCAGAGCTTCGATCGCCTCTACATTGTGACCCAAAGCTGTGCAAAACTTATAGATTACCTCGTCTTCGCTGAGCGAGTAGGTACCGTCTGCCAAAGCTACCATGACTGCTGTCCTCAAAAAATCCTCGCCTTTGGCGGTGTCTTTCCCTAACACAGCGGCTAATTCCTCTGGGGCAATAGGTTCAAAACCCGTCTCAAAAGATACCAGGTGTAGTTCATCCTGAGTTAGATTTGCAATCATTTTTTGCTCGTCTTCGTCAAAGTTGCCGTCTGCCCAAGCAATTGTCAGCAATCCCCGCAGCCAAGCAGTAATCTCTTCATTGGTGCAGGAAGATTTAGCGTTACTCATTAGCATTTCCACTTGGATGTACCAGTCAATTTGTTCGTTTACAGCGGGCTCAATATTCCCCTCCCCATAATTTTTACTGTTTTTTTGGTCGAGGGATGATCTATTTGTAGAAGGTTTGTGCCCGAAGATTGCTCCAAACGCTTGTAGTGGACGTGTTAAAAGCATATTTGTTTCTCAGCAGCATCGCTTACTAGCGAGCTAATCTATTGGCTAATCCTATTCCCTAAAAAGTCATCTATCGGGAGGAATAGGTTGGTTGAATTCATCTTAACTCTAGTTGCACCCATCGAGATGACGATCGAATTTTATGCAAACCCGATTGCCATTAGCAACCCAATTTTTCGCAAGAAATCAAAGGTTGGCAAGCGTTGAATCTAATCAGACACTGGGTTTGTCACCCAAGGGCGATCGAACTTCGCTCTCTTTATATCTTAATATATATTTTTGTAAATTTTTGTGTATGGGCAGCGTCATATTAACAGCAAGTCGGATTTAAGCTGTTGAAATAAAAATATCTGAGGAAACTGTTACCGCCGATTAACAGTTGTGATTGCTGTGTCCGCCTAGAAATGACAAAAGTTTTTAACTTCGGCGGCACAAAATCCAGCGCAATTCCATGGGCGGGCGTGCGTTTGCCATCGGGAAGACATCTCGACCGGTGGCCCAACTGGGAAACCAGGGGGTTGGTGGCCAGGCTCCTTCCGGCAGGTGGTGGCGTTCATATTCAAACACCAATTCATCGGATATTTGGACTAAGGGCAACCCTTCCATGGCGGTAGCGAGTTCTTGGGGCGTAAATAAAGTAGACCAGGAGAGTTGGGCAACTTGTCGCACGAGGGCATCTGGCTGGTAGTCGCCGACGGTTAAAAACGTGCTGAACAGCAACAAACCTCCGGGACACAGGGAATCGCACATTTTAGCGAGGAAAAGCCGTACTTGATCGCTGTCTCGAAAATGTGAGATGACTTCGGCGGCAACTGCCAACTGATAGCGGGCAGGTTTCATCCGCATTAAGGGGTCGAGCACATCGCCTTCAGTCACTGTCACGGGAAGGTTTTCGGCTGTTACTGCCGCTTTCAATTGTTCTGCAAAAGCGGGAGTTAGCTCGATCGCATCTACAGAATAGCCTAATCTCGCCAGCGGCAAGGTATTGCGGCCGGTACCAGCCCCCACGTCCAAAATCCGCACTCGATCGGGTGTGCCCAATTTAGCAGCCGTTGTCATCAATTTTGCGTCTGGATGAGAGCCGAAAAGCGGAGGTTCTCTGGTGTCTACCCAGCTTTTGTACTGTTCTCCAACTGTTGAGGTAGTAACAATCACTTTGCAAGCTAAACCCGTTTGCGGTGGCTGCACTGATTCGTATTGCAGGATCAGCATCGATGCTGTGGAGGTGCGGTAGCCTTGTTCTAACTTGGTGGCTAAAAGCTTGCTCAGTTCGTCTCTGCGGTCTTCGGGCAGGGGTCTGTCGAGAGTGCTAAATAGCTTTTCTATGGACTTGAGATAGTGGCTTAGCATTCCCGGTACGCAGGGGAAAATTAATTCTCCGCGAGCGTTTATGCGAGTATTAATTTTGTAGAGGATAGCTTGCTGGAGAATGTCGGGATTTACTACCAGCGGTAGCTGTTCGGTCTGGTTTATTGTACTTTCGGCGCCCATAGATTCCGCGAAGAAGTCATTAGTTATTAGTCATTAGTCAGCAGTCATTAGTCATAGGGAAGTCCGTTGAGAGCTGACTGTACAATTTAAAAGTATAAAAAAGCCGATTTAAGATTTCTTTGGTTTCGTTGCTTAGTATTTTTAAGATTGTTGAAAAGGCGATTTTAGAGCTTTATTTTGCATAAATTCCCAATCTCTAATCTCAAATCGATCGACCCAGCCCAAAACCCGATTAGGTCTGAAAATCGGAGTTAGTATCAAGATAAGCTGTAGCGAATTCAAATTTTATCTTTCACGGCGAGGTGGAAAAAGCGTCAAATCCTCTCGCCTTCTCCCCTCTCTCCTTCCCCTTGTCAGCCATAACAGGCAATTTATATGGGTAGCAACTTAAAGCTGGGCTTAGTTGCTGCCGGTAAAAGTCACTAGGGGGAACCTTGACTGAGCTTCAGTCATCGGGCGCCGTCTGCCTTCCTCTTGCCAGTAGTTGATGACTTCTGTGGCTTGGTTGAGGATTTCGACGCGATCGTTATCAGCAATCCAGTGTTTGGCTTCGAGTTCGTTTTTGAGGTCTTCCCAGGCATCTTTGCGGGGCCAGAAAAAGTAGGATGTCAGCGGGCTAGTTCCTTTGCCGACCACTTGGTCAACGGCGAGGGCAACATTCTCTTCTAGCCAGAGAACTTTTAAGATGAACTTGGACAAGCAAACCTCCAGGGTTCCGATCGAACTTGTTAAAAATTTCTACAATCGCTAAGCGTAGCACACTCTGTTCGATAATTGGTCATCGACCATAAAAAGTTTTGTGGCACGGCTGGTTTTAGCGCCACTCAGGGGCTGGCAACAGATAAAATTTGGGTTCTCACGCGCCCTAGGTACAAGGATGGTTAAGTTGTGAACAGAGTTATTGTAGTCTTCGACATTGACGGTGTGGTGCGGGATGTGTCCGGTTCCTACCGGCGGGCAATTGCCGATGCGGTGGAGCATTTCACGGCGGGTGCTTTTCGTCCGAATTCTCTCGATATCGACTCTCTGAAGTCTGAGGGAGTGTGGAATAATGACTGGCAGGCGTCTTTCGAGTTAGTGTGCCGTTATTTTGAGGGGATTGGGCGATCGAGAAACGAACTCGCTCTCAACTATGACGAATTGGTGGCTTTTTTCCAAAGTCGCTATCGCGGGCCCGATGAGAAAAATTGGACTGGTTACATTTGTGACGAACCGCTGTTGTTAAGTCCGGCTTACCTGGAAAATTTAACAGTTGGGGGCATTGTTTGGGGCTTTTTTAGCGGGGCGATGCGGGATGAAGCTGCTTATGTTTTGTCAGGGAAACTGAGTTTAAATTCCCCGGTGTTGGTGGCGATGGAAGATGCACCGGGAAAACCCGATCCGGCTGGACTTTTCGCGGCAATTGAACAGTTGGAAAACCTGCACGGTTTAGAAAAAAATTTGCCCGTGATTTACGCGGGAGATACTGTTGCTGATATTTACACGGTTGTGAAGGCGCGGGAAGTGCAACCAAATCGGGTTTGGCTGGGGGCCGGAATTTTGCCGCCTCATGTTTTGGATGATGCTATGCGCTGCGAGGCTTATGCTGCGGCGCTGAAAACTGCTGGTGCAGCAGCGGTTTTCAGGAATGTCGAGGAGTTGACGGCTGCGCGGATTTGGGAATTAGTCAATTGTTAGTTGTCAGTTGTCAGTTGTTAGTTATCGAAATAACAAATAACCAATGATATCGTTTCCGGTTGTATCGGAATAATAATATCGAGTCAACAGTCAACAGTCAACAGTCAACAGTCAACAGTCAACAGTCAACAGTCAACTTTCCCTTTGAGATTATTTCAAGTGCAAGAATTTGTCTAAGGCGCTGACTACAACTGGTGGCCAGCGACGGTTATTGGCAACCCAATCGAGGTCTTTGTAGCGGGCATCGAGGCCGACTGCGGCTACCCAATTGCTCTCTGCTTCGCCGCGCTTTCCTGCTTCCCAAAGACAGGCGCTGAGGGCGGCTCTCATGTCGGCAAATTGGGGGTATCTGCGGACGATGTTTTTCATGTTGCGAATGGCTTCTTTGGTTTGCCCGTTTTGATAAAGTGCGAGGGCGTGGTTGGCGCGGGCAAAGGCGTATTCGGGGGCTAATTCAAAGGCTTTGCTGTAGTCGGCAATTGCTTGTTCCCATTTTCCTAAACCTGCTTCGGCGTTGCCTCGGTTGTTGTAGGCTGCTGGATCTTGGGAGTCTAATTCTAGTACATGATTGTAGTCGGCGATCGCTTCTTGCCAGCGTCCTAAACCTTCTAAGGCGGTGCCGCGGTTTAGGTAGGGATCGGGGGCGTCGGGTGCTAGTTCGATCGCTCTTTCGTAGTCGGTAATAGCGGCTTGTAGTTTGTTTTGGCTGACTCTAGAATTGCCTCGGTTGCTCCAAGCGGCGGCTTGTGAGGGAAATTTGTCAATGATTTGAGTCCAAAAAGTTTCTGCGGCGGGAAATTTGCCTTCATTTGTAGCTTCAAAAGCTTTTTGAACGAGTTCTCCCAATTCCTGTTGAGGATCTGCGATATCTGTTGGCTGTACTTGTGCGGCAACGGGCGCGATATTTCCTAACCATACTAACCCGGTTACAATTAATACTGTAAAAAATGTGAAAAGTGAGCGAATCATTGTTGTTGGTCGTTTAAACTTTACTAGACATATTATTAACCGAAATTGCGGGCGTTGCTTGGATAAGTTAGGGATAATTTGGTGAAAAAACGGTTGCTAATTTTGGGCGGGACGGGGGATGCTGCTGAACTGGCGGTAAGAGCGTCTCAAATTGCTGAAATTGAGGTGATATCTTCGCTAGCAGGACGCACTCAACAGCCTTTTACCCCAAAAACGGGTACGGTGCGAATTGGGGGGTTTGGTGGGGCGGCTGGGCTGGCGGCGTTTTTGCTCGTTAGCGCAGCCCGCCCCTACGGGGGCTACGCCAACGGAGAGGATCGCCCGATCGACTTTTTGATTGATGCTACTCATCCGTTTGCGGCTCAGATTTCTGCTAATGCTGCTGTTGCTGCTGCTGAATGTAATGTGCCCTTTTTGATGCTGGTGCGTCCTGCTTGGGAGAGGGTGGAGGGCGATCGCTGGATTGATGTTGCGGGCCACTCGGAGGCTGCAAGGGCTTTATTAGGGCAGTCTCAGCGGGTGTTTCTCACCATTGGTAGGCAGGAATTGGCTGCTTTTGCTGGTTTGGATGCTATTTGGTTTTTGATGCGGGCGATCGATCCTCCGGCACTAAATACTCCTATTCCTAATGGTAAATTGTTATTAGCAAGGGGGCCTTTTTCTTTGGAAGACGAGCGCCAATTACTATTAGAATATCAGATTGATACAATTGTTAGTAAAAACAGCGGGGGCGGTGCTACTTATGCGAAAATTGTTGCGGCTAGGGAACTGGGAATTCCGGTGGTGATGGTGCAGCGGCCGCCGATTCCCGATGTTGAGCAGGTTGCTGATGTTGAAGGGGCGATCGCTTGGTTAGTTAAGCAGTTATGATATCCAATTCGTTAGCATCGGAATAGTAAATTCGAGTTCACTGTTCACTGTTGACTGTTCACTGTCAACTGTCAACTGTCAACATCATTCCGGTGTTACCGGAAATGATATTAGTAGGGTTTCAAACATCGGCCAGGTTATGTCTTTGAGTAATAGTTGATTTTCTGGCTGGATGATTATTTGTTTTAGTTCTAGCTGCATATTTTGACATTTTTAATAGGATTTGAAATATCAAATAATTTAAGTTAATATACTTTAGCAATTCAGAACTTATGCGGAATTGCTGTTAGAGATTAAGATTAAATTTATTGAAAGCTATTAGGGGCACCCAGTTACGGGATCATTTCCTTCAGCAGTTCTCATGCCTCCTATGATAGTTTCCACGATCGCACACTGCTTAGCACCACCGTTAACAGTAGAAACTGTGGCAACAAATCGACTAACATTTGGATTTACTGATGTATCTAACGGAAGTCCATTTACGTTTCCCAGGTAATCAAAAGTGATTGAGGGTGCATTATGACTAAGTGCAATGGTGCCGGGTGGAATTTCGCCTCCACCATCTAACTTTTGCTCACTACCACCCGTAGCTAGTGGCGGGTTAAACGTAATTGTTGGCGGATCAACAGGTGGAGCAGAAAATGTAACTGTGATATCGCGCTTAGTTCGCTTTGCTTCGCTTTGTGCTAGTCGTAATGATTGGAAAACGCGATCGTTCACTGTGCGAACTCTTTGTCTGTTGATGAATCCCAGCCAGCTTGGAGCCGCGATCGAGCTGAATATACCTATGATTAACGCTATCACCAGCACTTCTAGAAGCGTGAATCCTCCATCATCTTTTCTGGAGGCAGTTTTGTGGAAATTAGGGCTGGGCTTGGCAGCACACTTATGCAAAAGTTTTAATAATATGGGTGGGGTTTTCATGGTACTCTCCTATTGTTTATCAGTGGCCGACGGTTCGGAAATGTGTTTCAGAAATTCGTTATTTTCCTAACCCACCTAAACCTTGTACTTGCACGGTTGCTGTTGGGAAATATGCCGATTTCGTGGTCTCATAATCAGCATCAGTTTGAATGCGGCGTAGGCTGTTTCCTCTGAGCGTCACTCTGGCTATGTTTTTAGATGTATCAACACAAGCGTAAAAGCTGTGGTTTGAGCTGTCTGTTATGAGTAAATCGTTTGGATTGAATGTTGCTGGTGGTGGTGGTGGTGTTACGGAAAGAAGAGTTTGACACTGATTTCCGGTTGGTGTTGGAACATTAGTGCTACTGTAGTGGATGTAATTAACCAATACTTCAGGAGGGGGAAAATTGGCTCCCATCGTCACATTTACTGTGGGCTTATTAAAGTCAAAGTCTTTATTAAAGGCTTGACTGCCTTTTTGAGCATCACTTAAATCTGCCGCATCGTAATAAGGTTTTGTGGCATCTATTGTGTAGGGATTTCTAACTGGCTCCCTAATTTCATAGCGAGCAATACGGGTAGGACAATTGCCTCCTGAAGGCTGACACCAAATAGAGTTAGGAGCAGTATCTCTAATCTGGTAGTAGGCAACTAAGGATAGTACATAAGTGTCGTTGCACTCACTACCGCTAGCAGGGCAAGCGCTTGGTGTTTTTGCAGTAACAGCCGAATTAATAGGAACAGCATTTTTAATTAGCTGTCGCTTCCAGAAAACTAGAATTGGAGTACCTGTGGTATTTGCAGGAGCAGGAGGAAGTTTAGTCGCGGGGTTAATAGCAGTGATTCCTGCCTGATCGTAAATATAAATAGCTTGACTCAAATCTTGGGCGATGAAATCAACGGCGGCCTGAAGGTCTTGCTCGGTATTTGACTTGACTTGTTCCCTCCTGTCGGTATTCAGCATATCGACTACAAAACCGAGCATCGGCGTAATGATTAAAAACGCCATAATTGCTCCGACCAATAGCTCAACCAGGGTCATGCCCTTTTCTGTTGGAGCTGGCCCGGAGCGGTTTCGCTGGTGCTGAGTTTTGAGAAGCAACCTGAGTAAAGTTTTCATTTTGACTGTTTCCTTTGCCAAATGGGGGGAGCGATTTTAAATTTAATAACGGGGACTTTGATGATTACTGACAGCCGGCGGCGCCATTAATGCGAGTACACAAACTGTTGTAAGCACCTTGTCGATCGCTAGCACCTATTTCTGTTCTCATTTCTACCAAAGGCGCTCGGAGATTTCCCAGCCCTGCGCTAGTAACTCCTTGCTGTACTTGTCGGTTTTGATCGGCTTGAATTTTCTGAGTTGTTAGTGCACCCACGCCACTAGCAAAAGAACTTGCCCTGTAAACCCGAACAATTAAGCTGTAGCCTGTTTTTGCCGGATTTGTAGCAGCGGGTAAGTTGTTATAGTAGTAGCCCTGAACTACAAGGTCTTCATTGCTGCCAGCGGTACAGAGTTGATCTCCATCTTTGTCTATGCAGTAAAGAGCGTTGATGTTGTTGCCTGGAGCGGGGGTGTCCTCTAATTTATTGCCTGTTGTGGACGGATCAGGAAACCCGTTAGTACCTTGTTTGAGCGCCTCAGACCTGAGCGCCTCAATATAGGTTTTGGCGGCTTGAGTGGCCATTTCTATCCGTTTGGCTTGTACGCGAGTTGCTACTGAGAAAGCCATCACAGGGGCGATCGCAATCATCAGCACCGAAACTACAATCATCGCTACCAATGACTCGATAATCGTGTAGCCGGCTTCTTGAGACTTATGTAAACTACTTTGTGGCTGTTGGCGTTTGATCATAGTAAGCACTCCGCATTTGGAACTCAGGAATGTGAGGGTTTAAAGGTTAGGAAAGGTTAGGACAGTCTGTTCTTGGTTTTGTAGCGCTGTCATTGGCAGCATAGTTACCAGAGAAAGTGCGAGCGGTGTCGTTGTTCAATTTTTCAGCGCACAACAAAGCTTTTACCCAATCATCATCTCGGCTGATTTCTCTGAAATATTCGTCAGGTTTTTGTTGAGTAGCAGGGAGAGTGAACTTTTGGGCGAACAAGTCAGGGGGCTGTGAAAGCAAACCTACATCAAATCCCCATAGCCGATCGGGTGCAACGAAATAGCCGATCGCACCTAATGCGTTTTGAACTCTGTAAATGCTGCGGGTATCCGCCGGAATGTCGAGGCGACTGTCGAATATTTTGGCGTTAAAAGGAGAAGTATTAGCGATATCGAGAACTGATTGGTAAGGAGCAGTTGCGTAAGCACTGCGCTTGAATTGGATAAACGAGCCCGCGATCGAGGTAGTTAGTTCTCTCCAATTTTCCATAAAGCGCGGTAAGTTTTGCATACCTCCATTGGTTTCTCCAAGGCTGGGAGAGAGAGCCCGTGAAGGAACGTCATTTGAGGCGACTATGAGGTTAAACTCTGTATTTCGCGCTCTTTGCATCCATCGCGTTCCGTCGTTGGCGTTGGGGCCTTGTATAGGAACCAAACCAGCCACAGGATTAGAATTTGTGGCCTGAATCTGCAAAGTAGGTCTTAGCTGTGGCTGCTCAACATTAGCTGTTGGTAGTTTGGCGTAAAACAGAGGGTTAGCATTGCCATAGTCAATTTGGGTCGGAGTGTTGGGAGCAAGGGGAGTTTTGGTGGTCGCATACCAAAGAGCGTTATCTGCTAGCTGAGGCTGACCAGTGACAGGAGTTATGGCAGTACCGTCCACAGTGACCGCAGTTGTGGAAGTAGCATAGAAAGCTACTGCATTGCTAGTAATTCCCAGCGCGATAGGGAGGCTGTTGGGATTATCCAAAACCAGCTTACCTGAGCTGTCTCGCACAAAAGCTACGCGACGGGGATATCGTCTATCTGCTGGATCGATAGCTGGTTTAGCTGTTGTACCCGACAAAAGTAGACCGACTGGGGTAGCTGCAGGGACAAGCCTTGCTTTTTGTATTTCAGTAGGTTCAAATTCCCCAGCAGTACCACCATCAATACCCACTACCCAGTCACTGGGGGCGCAAGCTGAAACAGGCAACTTCCGGCAAATTTCCATGACATACTCTGGAAATTTAATTGCATTATTAGCCCGTCGCTGAACTGGCGTAATGAAATTGTTGAAGTATGAACTGTTGGGAGCAGCACCTATGTTAGTGCGGTAGTTTTCGTCTTTTGGTGAAACGGTAGTTCCCGCGCTTAGCCCGACCTTTTCTTGGTTGATAATGTCAAAAGCAGCACCGCTACTCAAACCGTTAGTGACGTAGTTGTTAGCACCAAAACCGTTAATCCTGCGAACGGCTTTAGCCGTTACATCCGTCTCTTTAACAGTCGTATCGATCTTATTCCCATTGCCATTGAGGTCAAAGTCGAAGGTAACTTCACTAACTGTATTAGTACCTAGAATACCATTGCCATCGAAGTCATAGCCGACAATTGCGCTACCTGCATTATTTCTCAGGTCAAAATCTCCGTGATTGCGGATACCGTACCGGAATCCTTCCTGTAAATTAGCTGACTCTGGCTCAGAAAGCAGCGTGATCGCATCCGAGAGCACTGTTGCCCCTCGCCAATTATCGCTGCCAGCGCATTTGCCAGGGTATCGGGGATCGCCGAGGCGACAAGCAAAATTGGGATTCAGGTCTGTACCTAGGCGACCGTAGAAAGTGCTAGGAGTCCAATCAAAAGGATTTGCAACACCTGTACCAAATTCTCTCTGGGTGTGTGTGTTAAATGCGCCTTGGATGTACACCGGCAGGTTAGAAGTCAACAGTAAACCCTTCTCTTTGAGTACGTCTGTCACCGTGGCGACAGTTGTCGGCCGACCCAAGCTAGATCCGTTAATCAGCATAATTCCGTGGGGTCTGCGGCTGGGGTCTAGCCGAGAATCAGTTGAACTGCTTAGTTTGCTGCGGGTTTCATCAATGGTGCCAAGACTATTCGCAGGGCGATCGCTGCGATCGGGTGCTGCATCGTCACGGCTGGCGTAAATTAGGCCGCTGTAAGGCAGCATATACTCTGGGTTAAGGGTGTTGATGACGGGCTGTCGCTGGTAGGGGATGGTTTTTGTGTTTCCCCTGAGCTTATTGATATCTAATTGCGTGACCCGGATTTCTAGGGGTTGTCTTTCTGCTAGGGGAAGGTCGTAATTTCCTGTTAGCTTCGCGCTCTGAGCGCCACCACCCAAAGGACTGCTGAGGCTGTAAGTCTCGTCCACCGCAGTAGCTGGGTCGTCCTTGTCGATCGCCTTAACTTCCCTAGGATTGAGAAAAGCAACTTCCCGAATTGTCCCGTGATCCAGATAGGTGGTAGAAAAGCCTGTAGTCGGATCTGCCAAAATTTGCAAAGAGCAAAGAGTGGAGTCGATCGCAGCTTTTTCCGACAAGCTGCGTTCGCCGTCAACCTTCTGCAAAGCCTTCCTTAAGTTCTCATTGACAAACCGACCATCGGGGAAAACGATACTGGCTTGATAATTCAAGCGTTCCTCTATTGTTCCGGCAGTCAGCGGTGGCAGACTCGATGCGTCTGTCTGGAGAGCGGCTGTCAAAATTGCACCTATACCCGCTCTCGCTGTTGGAGGGTTGTAGCCGTAGACAATGCCGTTGTTGGATTTACCATTTGCGTTTTGTCCCGATGGCAAACCTGGACGATTGAGACTGGAATCAAATAGAGTTCCACCCTTGCTGTATCGGTAGCTGGGATCGTAATAGCTGCTGACACAAGCCAGCGGGGTATCAGCTAATTTATCCGTTTGAGCGCCTGGGCTTGGGTTGTTTGCGTAGTGATAGATCGCAGTGGCGCGCATCCGCAAGTCGCCCTTAGCATACTGGGGAGTCTTGGGGTCGATAGTTCCGGTTAAGTTTGACCCCGGAGTTGTGGGCAAAGCGTTCCAATCCGTCGCCGTCAAATCAGTCCAGCCAATAGTACCAGCAGGATTATTGTTATAAACTTTAGAATTCGGGCCGGGTGACATCGGCATGGAGTCGGGCCAAACAACAGGGAACTTTTCTACTACAGCAGTAGTTGCCGGATCGTCGTAGAACTCCGATACTGCATTAGCAGCAGGGTTGAAGACTTTAGGAGGTGGCAGAAAAGAGTTTGTGCGCTCGTAAACACCCGCACCCGTGATTACCCGCAATCCGCCAATGCCATCAACGGCTGTTTCAGGTGCTTGGGCTGCACTTAGTTCCCAAAAGCCGTCCCTATCTGCTCCCCCTACATCAGCGAACTGCTTCACTTGGGGTTCCCGGTAGCGTTGGCCCCCATCCAGCCAATCAACTCCTAATATGTCTCTTCCTTCCTCACCTTCACCCACAAATTTGGGAGGGTTTAAATCGCTTCTCCACCTCAGTGCTGGTAGATTGTTCCCTACGATTATGCGATCGCCTAACTCGGATTCTTTATTATCTTCCTCTACCTTTTCCGGGCTGTTGGCTGCCAGCCTGACTGTTGTATTGAGTCCTGTGTTGGCATCCGAAGGTATAACCCAGGCATCCACCGGTCGCAGTTCATCCCCTGTACCGACTAATGGAGATGTAGTCACCACTTTTGTTGTAGGGTCAACAAAGCCAATCAATGCGTCTCCTGTGGCCGACACTTCTGCAAAAGGCACCTTCCGCGTCCGCAATCTAAAGTAAGATTCCAGCTTTTCTCTGCGAATCTCCTCTTGACGAGCCGCGCTGGGAGGAGTGGGGTCGGTTTCCTCATCAACTTGTTTGGCCAAGGCATTTTTAACTTCCAGGGGATCGGAATTAGCGGCATTCTTTTCCTGTTCGGAAACTAACAGGCCGATGCGATCGGAATAAGCCTTGTTATTGTAAATAACCCCTAAAGCACCTGCGTTGTAGGCTACAGATTGCTGATCTGGGCCTTTGATTGATTTTCCTAGTTCTGGATCGGTAGCAGTTGTCCCAAATAGATGAGCTCCTACTTCAGTGGAAATGTTGCCCGGACCTCCCGAAGTGCCGTTTACCACATTACCGCTAACGATTATTTTGCTATTTTCTAGGTTGTAAAAACAAGATTCTTTGCTGCTAACGAGATAAAATGTTACTGGCCCCGTGTTCGTGTGAGTGACAACAAAGTTACTATTAGTAAATATTCGTCCGTTCAGACGTAGCGCCGGGCCGGGAGATACTTCTAAGTCATCTTCATAAACCACCGCATTATTTTGTAGTGGAATGCGTTTTTGGTCTTGTTGATACTCCAAAGCTGAGAAACTTGGAGATCCTTTAAATTTTTCGTAGTTGGCTGGTGTAGCCACTCCCGTAAGATCACTAATCGGCACGTTCACCGTGTAGACAAAGAAGCTTTTTTTGAGTACGCCCTCTGCTTTGTACCAGTCCGAACTGCCTACCAAACTAGCGCTAGTACCTGCGGCTGCCTTGCAGATCGCGCTGGTAGTACCGGATACCGACATAGGAGGGGTTCTGGCTTCTAAACCCTTTCTAGCTCTATTAAACTCTCCTGTGTCCGGATCGCGAGGTGGACTGCGAAAATATATTCCGTATAGAGTGTAGGTATCAAATTTACCATTGTTGTCAGTATCTACAGGGAACCTCCAAGCGGTATTTATTCTCTCACTTTCATTGATCTTAGTTAGATCTGTAGGGGCTGGATCAATAATTCCATTTACATTATTAAGATCAACCTTAACCTGTAAAACATCCTCATCTCCAAATTTAAAGCGAGCTGAATCCAGCGCTTGGTAAACGCTCAATTCTGATGGTGTCTCAAGTGTTCCGCTTCCTTGAGGGGATAAGGCATACTGAATTTTTGCTTTTGCCCGATCGAGCGCCGGAGTCGCGGCCGCCAGCACCTGCTGGTTCACGCGCACGTTACGCGCCGTATTCGCCCGATCAAACGATCGCAGCGTAATCGCCACAGTCAACAAAATCACTACCAGCAACACCATCGTCACCGTCGGCAGCACAAACCCCGCCATCGGTAGTCTTGCCCTCCGGCCCATAGCCATCAGGGTTTGCAGCATTGCTCTCATCAGCCGCTTCGCCCCGGATCTGGTAACACCAGCAATCCGCCGCAGCAGGGATACGATAACTTTGGATAATTTGCTCTTAAACATTGACGCCTTCCTGAATAATTTCAGTGATGGTATTGCAGGTAGTTACTGCTCGACAGTACAATCCCATCTTTATAGTTCCCATTTTTTGCAACTTGCATATCAGCCTCTTGCACAAATTTAAATCTGTACTTTGGCTGAAAAATAAAACCCACAAACCCGCAACCAAAATCGCCGCCGATCATATATTTTTCAGCGAAAAATTTGCCCTGCAAGGATGAGAGTTCCCTAACTCCACTCTAATCGAGTTAAATAGAAATGTCAGTACCAAGAGCGAGAGTGAATTCGATCACCCAAAAACAGTGATTGCGATCGTATTCGACGTATTGCCCAGCCCTTGCGGCCTTTGTTTGTGTGCTCGCGTCGCTAGCAGTTTCAACCACCGGAATCTACAATCAAGATCGGGCAATGGAATTATGGTTAGGCCTATCGGTGCGATCAAATCTAAATTGGGCGATCGAATTGCCGTAATGCCCCCAAGTGTGATCGAATTTCCGTAATGCCCCTAAGTGCGATCGAATTTCCGTTTTACCCTTCGGGGCACTGTCAGTACAACTGCAAAATATAAAACCTACAACCCATGAAACAAACTCCCAAACCCCCAGACTTCATCATCATCGGCGCCCAAAAAGGCGGAACAACATCGCTTTATGCCTATCTCACCCAACATCCCCAAATCGCCCATGCCACCGAAAAAGAAGTACATTATTTTGACTTAAACTTCGACAAAAGCCCAGACTGGTACTATGCTCAATTTCCCCTGCCCAAAAACGGCCCCAAAAAAATCACCGGAGAAGCCAGTCCTTACTACATATTTCACCCCCACGTTCCCCAGCGAATTTATGATTTATGTCCCAAAGTTAAAATCATCGCCCTGCTGAGAAACCCCGTCGATCGCGCAATTTCCCACTACTATCATTATATCAGAATAAAATACGAATCTCTCTCATTAGAAGAGGCGATCGCCGCCGAGCCCGAAAGACTCAAAGGCGAAATGGAAAAACTCCTAGCCAACCCCAAATACTATAGTTACGAACACCAACACCACAGCTATCTAGCCCGCGGTATTTACGCAGATCAACTCCCAGCCTGGATGAAACTTTTTCCCAAATCACAAATTTCAATCATCAAAAGCGAAGACTTGTATAGCAACCCAGCAAAAATCTGCAACACAGTCCTCGAATTTTTAGGCTTACCGCCTCACCAACTAAAAAGCTACGGCAAGCTCAACGCCAGCGAATATCCCCCCATCAGCGAGACAGTATACGACCAATTGAGAGCATATTTTCGATCGCACAATCAGAGATTAGCCGAATTGTGCGATCGAGACTTCGCCTGGGACTAATAATGTCATTCGTGTCAACAATCGCCTAATACCAATTTTTTATGAGGTTGCATAGAATCCGATCGCCCCTAGCCAAGGGCGGGCACGGGGGCACCGCCCCTACTAAGGGGGGACAAGATTCCGATCAAAGTCCCCCAACAATCAGGGGGATTTAGGGGGATCGAGATATGTGCAACTTCACATTAAATTGGTATAAAAACCTTTTTTGTGCCAGTTGGGCTCAGGACTAAAATATTAAGCAACGGCAGTAGCATTTGCTTCCAGAGGCTCGATTTCCTCCGGTGTAGCGTGACGGCGCGGATCATTAAAGCTGCGTGCCGCTAGCCAGTTAGAATTTTGCGCCGCCTCGCAACCAATCACGTAAAGCGAAGATTGATTAAAAGCAGCCCAGAGAGCATCACAAGCCTCTTTATCCATCAGTGAATCGGCGATGGGGCGATCGTGAATCAGAGCAAATAAATCAAACTCATTTCGTTTGGGATTCCACTGATATTGCAAAGTAGGAGCATAACCCATTTCGATCAATTGTGCGATCGCGCGATCGGGCGTATATCCGTCCAAATGCACCCGATTGAGATAGATAGACACTTGGACATACTCATCTCTGGCAGGTAGCAGTCGGTAATTCGAGTTAGTCATCATTATTTGTCTCCGTGCAGTAGTAATAAGAGCGGCCTGCAATATCGGGGCGTTTTTCAGCCTTCATTTTTTGCTGAGCACATCGTCGCTTAGCATAAAGGTCTTTTTCAATTTCAGTCTCGCCGGGGGCATAAAAAGGACGTTGAGGAAGCAGTTCGGCTTCTAAATCCTCCCAAGATTTCTCTGGGTTGTCTGAATCTCTCAGCATTTGTCCCTCGCGGTTTGTTCGAGGATGCCGTTTATTCGATATAGTCGATCGGTCATCAGTCTGTTTCCTCAGTTTTGGCGATCGTCTTGACGCGCTGGGGTTTTGGCTCTAAAACGGGTTCGTTTTCCTGTAACCAAGTTTCGATGTACTCCAACAGAACCTCATTCATGCTGAGGCTACGCATGGCGCAAGATGCTTTGAACTTGGCTCTTGTCTCTTCAGGTAGATAGATTTTTACGGACACAGTTTTACTTGTAGTCAAAGTTTCCATATCGCTATATCGATTTGTCTATGTGTCTAGCCTGACACACAGGCGCGCGATCGGATAGAGTCGCTTGTCGATATAAGGACTTATCGGCTTGTCCCTATATCGATATAATAACAGACATAGCCAAAAAACGACAACCGCGCCGACTTAAACGCCATTGCCCTTTCCATACATTTTGCAAAAAAATGCTTGACATTCCTACCAGTCTGTGCTAGGTTATCGAATAGTATTGTGTTTAACCCACAAATCGCAGCACTTCACCTATGTTCACAGCCAACAGCTATTTTTATTTTTGGTACAGCCAAGTTCGCCCGGAGTGAATTGGTAATTCACTGTGAACATCCGGGCGAACCGCAGATTAACACCTGCGGTTTTGTTTTTTCTACTTCTTTTCCCAACAACCAATCGAGTACAAGCGAAAACAGCAATGACATTATTCAGTAACTGGTACAGCAGCTTTTATTTTTGGCCCAACCAAAGTTCTGGGTAAATTGTCGCGCTGTCTTTTCGCACGAACCCGGAACTCCTAAAAGTTCCGGGTTTTTTATTGTCAACCACCCACTTAAATTTCCAGGAAAATACCCTCATGTTAGAAGCCAAACTCGTAACCAAATCTCATCCCGAACACCAAACAATTGTCAAACTCTCAGAAACAGTCTCAGTCGGCGGCCAAGAATTATTAATCATCGGCGGCCCCTGTACCGTCGAAAGTTCCCAACAAATGGAAACAGTCGCCCGCCAACTATCCGGCGCATCCGTGCAAGCTTTGCGAGGCGGAGTCTACAAACCTCGCACTTCTCCCTATGCTTTCCAAGGGATGGGAATTGAGGGACTCGAAATTTTAGCCGATGTCAGCCGGCGTTACGGTTTGCCCGTGGTGACAGAAGTAATGTCGATCGCCCAAATCGAGCCAGTTGTCACCTATGCTGATATGCTGCAAATAGGTAGTCGCAATATGCAAAACTTCGAGTTACTAAAGGCGATCGGTCAAGCCGGAAAACCAGTCCTGCTAAAACGCGGCTTATCAGCCACAATCGAAGAATTTGTGATGGCCGCCGAATACATTCTCAGCCACGGAAATCCTCATGTAGTTCTCTGCGAAAGAGGCATCCGCAGCTTCGACAATTACACGCGAAACGTATTAGATTTAGGTGCAGTCGTAGCGCTAAAACAGTTAACTCATTTGCCAGTAATTGTAGACCCTTCTCACGCCGTCGGCAAGCGAGAATTAGTCGCACCACTAGCCAAAGCAGCGGTTGCTTGCGGTGCAGACGGATTAATTATTGAGTGTCACCCGCAACCGGAAAAATCGGTTTCTGACGCGCGGCAAGCTCTTTCTTTACCAGATATGGTAGATTTAGTTGCGAGTTTGCGCCCTGTAGCCACCGCAGTTGGGCGGTGCATACCATATATTAATGTGCCTTCAGAGGTATTAAGTTTGAAGTGATATTGTTAGGACTAATGCCAACTGTCACAACTAGGCGTTAACTGTTAGGTACGTAGTTGCGCTTCAGCGCTCTTTCCTAAGCTAAGAGCGCTGAAGCGCAACTACATACCTGTGTTTAATCTGCCAGTTGCCATTAGTTCTAAATGTATAACTTTTAACGTCAAACTCTACAGTAATTTTTAAGCGACTTGAGCTTTGAGGCAGGAGTTTAAACCCCTGCCAGAATCGGCGAAAGCGCGTGTTTCACGAATTTAGATTAAAATAAAAAATAATACTGTCATCTACGAAATCTTGCTTAATTATGGCAATACTACTTAACGTTCCCTCGATCGTCTGCTCCGGCTGCGCTGATACAATTACCAAAGCCATCAAAACTGTTGACTCCGGTGCTACTGTCAATGTGGATGTCGCAGCTAAGACTGTTACAGTTGAAGCTCAAGCTTCTGAAGAGTCAATTTCACAGGCGGTTGTTGCTACGGGCCACACCGTCGAAGATTGATATTGAGTTTACAGCCCTCCGCCAGAAACCGGGTTTGATAGGCGAGAATACTTGGTTACAGCCTGTAGATACGGCAAAAAACCCGGTTATGAAGGTTTACACCAAGAGAGGGCGGTTTCACCAATATCTTCGAGGCGAACGATATTAGTCAACCCGCCCCACGCCCAAAAGCTTAATCTGCTTCGTCTAAGTGTTCGGCGACTGCTTGGTAAAGTTCCAAAACGTGGCGATCGAGTAAACTATAAAAAACTTGTCTCCCAACCTTGCGGTAACTTACCAACCGCATCGCCCGCAATGCCCGCAACTGGTGCGATACTGCTGATTCGCTCATACTCAACGCCGCAGCCAAGTCACACACGCACAGTTCTTGTTTTGCCAAAACCGACAGCAGCCGCAGCCGATTTGCATCTCCCAAAAGACTGAAAAACTCTGCCATCCGCTGGGCTTTTGCGGTGTTGAGAACTTGTGTTTGGATGTCGCCGGCCCGCGAACTGTCAACTCGGTGCGGGCGATCGCACGTTGGTGTATCGTTTTCTTGGTGAGTCTGACTTATCGCTCCGTTAACAGCAGAGTTTGGTGACATCTTTTCCAGGCTTGTTTTAATTCTCATTTTCATTTTAGTGCGATCGACAAACCTTTTGTTACAAAACTTTTACATTCCCTTGACTTATATCTGAATATGTGTTCAGATATAAGTATAGACAAACAACCCCACCAGGAGAATGTAAAATGACTACTGCCACCCAAACAAAATGCGCCTGTCCTTCATGCTCGTGTGTTGTCAGCCTCAGTTCCCCCATAGAAAAAGACGGCAAACAATACTGTTCCAGTGCTTGCGCTGACGGCCACCCCAACGGCCAAGGCTGCGGCCACACCGGCTGCGAGTGCCACAAGTAAATATTCGCCTTCACAAAAGGTTAATCAACCACTTTAAAATCTATCTAAAGGGAGATGCGAACAGCGCATTTCCCAATTTTTTTGCTTTTAGGTTAAAGAAAAGTTAAGATAAAGCTAACTTAAGGTTAAGATTGCATTAATAGACTAAATACAGAGCGAAAAAGCACAACTGCTACTTACGCAATACAATAGAAGCAAGTTAGGGGCGCGATACTGAGTACAAATAGTGCTATTAACAGCAGAGACCGAACCAAAAGTTGAATACCAAAAGTTTAATTAGGAGGGGGCAATGAAAGAGCGGGAAGATTTTTTACATCCTCGCAATCGCTACTACGGTGATTTCACGCCAGAAAACTTGGCGTTTAATGCCAACTTGCAGGAGTTTGCTCAAAAAATCACTTATATTTGCTCGCTGGAAACTGGGGGAAAAATTAGCGCTGAGAAAGCCTATAAAGATATTAAAGCGCTTTGGAAAGACTTAAAATCCTCTAAGAAGCAATTGGGAATTGGCCAAAAACCCCCCAGTACCGAGGAGCAAAATTCACCTTAAAGTCATCGCAGCAAATGCAGCGTTTACAATCGAAAACCCCTGCGATTGCGAGTGCTGCATTTTGCTTCGTACCCAGCAAATGTAAGGTGCTTGGTAGTAGGCGAACTTTAGACAGTCTATGGTTTAGGAGTTGGTGCAGTTTCTCCTGCAAAGGCAGTACAATTACCGCCGAGGCCAGAAATAATCGCGCAAGTATTAGTTTTCAGCATTCCCTGATAGGTATCAGCACCAGTGCCGGGGCCACCCAACTCGTCGCTGTAAAGTTCCTTGTCGGAAATTTTGACATTTGCCTCCCTCGCCACAGTCTCCATCAACTTCGGATTAGTTGTAGTTTCGGCAAAAATTGTCGGCACTCCTGCGGTCTTAATTTGTGAGGACAATTCGGCAATTCTTGCTGCAGTGGGCTGTTCCTCTGTTGTCACACCCTGCAAAGCTCCAGCATTCTCCAAACCGTAAGCATCGGCATAGTAACTCAGAGCATCGTGAGTTGTTACTAACTTGCGTTTTTCTGGTGGAATAGTCGCAATTTGAGCTTTTATCCAAGTATCTATTTTTTGCAACTCATCTGTTAAGCTTGCTGCATTTTTTGTAAAAAGTTGAGCATTGGCCGGAGAAACTTTGATCAATTCATCCCGAATTGTTTCTACCATACGGATGCCATTTTGAGGGTTATGCCAAACGTGAGGGTCAGGGACTTTTTCGCCTTCTGCATGGGGTTGGTTTTCCGCTTTCTCTTCACCATGTTCGTGCTCGTGTTCGCCTATCAGCGGTTTGGGAACTGCGAGTTCGTGTACGGCGATTTTGGGCGCGGAATTACTGCTGGATTGAATTAACTTAATGATGCTGGGTTCGTGGTTGTAGCCGCCGTATAAAATCAAATTGCCCGTTTCAATCGCTTTGCGGTCTTCCGGCTTGGTTTGGTAGGCGTGGGGGTCGTCTCCCGGCTTGATCAGACAGGTGGTGTCGATCGAACTTTGAGCAATTTCTTTAGTTATGTCGCAGATAACGCCAGTCGTGGCCACGACTTTTGGCAAGTTGGCGGCCCGACTGGCTGGAGTTTGAGTTGCGGCGGGACTCTCTGGCGCCCGATTGCTGGCGTTCTGTCCTCCACTGCACGCAACCACTCCGCAGCCTATTGCCAAAACAGCCGTACCCCACAATCTGCGGGTTTTTCCAGCCAAGTTGTTTAACATTTTCACCTTTGGAACGATAATCGTTATTGCTTTTTCGAGTTATCCTATTCTAGTAGCTACGAACAAGAATCGTTCTCAAAATCTCTAATTATGCTAGAAGTGCAAGACTTGGCTGTCAATTATCGCGGAATTTCCGCCCTCAACAGCGTGAATTTCCATTTAGAATCGGGGCAATTAACTGGCGTGTTCGGCCCCAACGGCGCGGGGAAAAGCACGATGGTGAAAGCGATGCTGGGATTGATACCCACCTGTCGGGGCTTGGTGAAATATCAGGGGCGACTGCTGAAGGAACAGTTGTCGCGGGTGGCTTATGTGCCGCAGCGATCGCAAATTGACTGGGATTATCCGATTACGGTGTGGAATGCGGTAATGATGGCGCGAACCGTTCAGACTGGTTGGTTTCGCAGTCCCTCGAAGCAGTCCCAAGAATTGGTCAAAGCTGCTTTGCTGCGGGTAGGAATGTGGGATTTGCGCGATCGGCAAATTGGCGAACTGTCTGGGGGACAGCAGCAGCGAATTTTTTTAGCAAGGTCGATCGCCCAACAAGCCGATTTATTCTTCTTCGACGAACCTTTTAATGCGATCGACAAAGCAACCGAAGAAATTATTTTCGATATTTTTGCCGAACTAAAAGCAGAAAATAAAACCTTGCTAGTAATCAGCCACGATTTAGGCGAAACTTTAAAACAGTACGACAATTTATTATTGCTAAATAAGCAGTTAATTGCAACTGGTACCTGCCGGGAAGTGCTCACAGCAGCCAATATTCAAAAAGCCTATGGATACGATTTAAGTTTAGTTTCGGCGTAAGCAAAAAAAGATTTATCTTTAAAATTGATAGTGGCACGGGCCTCCCGCCTGTGCAATTGATAGTGGCACGGGCCTCCCGCCTGTGCAATTGATAGTGGCCCGGGCCTCCCACCTGTGCAATTGATTAGACCTCTTGCAAAAATAATTAGGACGGGCTCTCCGGCCCATCCCACAAGAAAAAATAACTCTTGTGGGATAGACATCTTGCCCGTCCCATCAATTGATGAAAAGGATTTTTGCAGAGATCTATTGTAGTTGAAAAAATCCTATTATTGACGTAATTCAATGTTAAACCTACTAATTGAGCCACTACAATTCGAGTTCATGCGAAATGCGATCGCTGTGGGCGTTTTGCTAGGAATTCTCTGCGCCGTTGTTGGCTCCTACTTAATTGTACAGCAAATGGGAATGATGGTTGACATGATTGCCCATTCAGTATTAGCAGGATTGCCGGTGGCTTTTTCTTTAGGTTTCAATATTTCTATCGGCGCGTTTATATCGGGAATTATCAGCGCCGTAATTATGGCGTGGATTCAATCGCAATCACGCCTAAAGATTGATGCAGTTATGGCATTAATTTTATCTACATTTTTAGCAATTAGCGTGACGTTGATTAGCTTGTTGCGAACCACAAAATTAGACTTAGACGGTTTTTTATTCGGGAATATCTTGTCAGTTGCACCTGCTGACGTGCAGCAGACTTTTGTCATAACTTTGATTATTTTGGCGACCGTTAAAATGTTTTATAAAGAACTGCTATTTTATACTTTTGACCCGCAGGGAGCGCAAGCGTGCGGTTTGCCTGTAAACTGGATTTATTTGGGGATGATTTCGGCGATTACGCTGACGATTGTTGCGAGTTTGCAAACTGTGGGGGCGCTGTTAGTAATTTCGCTGTTAATCGGGCCGGGAATAACGGCGTATTTGTTGGTAAAAGAGCTACATTTTATGATGGGATTAGGAGCCATTATTGGGATTATAGCTAGCGTGATTGGTATGTATCTCAGCTATTATTTAAATGTGCCATCGGGTGCGGCAATTGTATTAGTTATTTTTGGGTTATTTTTAGGGGCTTTGCTGTTGAGTCCCACTCAAGGAATTTTGACAAGAAAGAGAGGAGAATGAGTACCGGGATTGTTGGTGAGGGTGGGCGGGTTTTGTTCTGAGATGGTTGGCGATCGCCCCAATCACTAGGCTAACGCGCCCTACAAATTATGCGTTTTTTAGAGTTAAGCTAATCAGCATTTAAATTGCATCTAAAAAAATAATTAGACTCTTGTGGGGTGGGCTTCTAGCCCGCCCCATATAGGCAATTTAAATGCAGTACAGCTTACTTAGCTTGACAATAAGCTTCGTAAACGCCGTCAAGCAGTAAGTTGATAGCAAAAGTTGCTTTCTCGGTGGCTAACAGCGCTTCCTGTTTTGCTTCTTCAGTTTGGCAAAGTTCTAACAGCGCTTCGCGGGTAGCTTCCGAGTGGAACTCGTCGGCTTTTTCGTGGACTTTAAAGAAAGACAAAGCAGCCTCGGAATCGATGCCGTAAAATTCCTTCAAACCAGCGATTTTGGTTGTAGAAACTTCGGGGATTTGCGCTTCGTAAGCGTAAAGGGCTGCTAAACCTTTGACGGGGGATTCGCTGCGGGCCAAGTCTTTGAGAAGGCGGACGGATTCGGTGGTTTTTTCTAAGTGTTCGCGATCGAGAACTGCGTTTCTGTCTAAACCCAAACCTTCGGCAAAGCGCAGCCACAGTTCGGGGTGATTAGCAGCGCCTCTCTCTTCTTCTATCAGGTTTTCGAGGAGCATTTGACGAATTTTGATGTCGTCACAGGCGGCGTGCGTAGCGCTGACGTAGGTGGGGAAGTTGTGGACTTGCAGGTAGTATTCTTGTGCGTACTCTTGCAGCATTGCGAGGTCGAGTTTACCTTCGTTCCACATTTGGTAGAACGGGTGTTTCAGCAGGTGGTTTTGGTCTAGAATATTGTTGAGTTGTTCGAGAAATTGCTGTTGGGTCATAATTTTCGATCGCCTTTGAGGATAGTTCAGCCACTAAAATGGTATTGTAATCTAGCATTTTGTCAAGACCAAGTTTTCAATTTTTATGTTTTAGTCAAACTGGTGCGATCGCCCGTTATGCGAACTTAGCGCCGCCCGAACCCTTTGCCGCGCATAGACTTTGACCAAACCAGCAATTCGCCACCACTACCGCCGGCCACGAGAAACTGGCCATCGGGATGCCATGCGAGACAGGAAACACCCCCCTCTGCACCTTCTAGAATTTGCAGCAATTGTTCTGCTTCGTACCACAAACAAACTTGACCGTCTGCGGATGCGGAAGCTAATAAAAATGTGCTAGGTTGAAAGGCGATCGCATTTACCACTTTTTCATGCACTTCCAACGCCCAACCTTCCCAACCGACACTTTCATCAGCGTCTCTTTCCCAGACAGAAATGCCTTGAGAACTCGAAGCAGCTAACAAAGGTGCACCCAAAGAATTAGTTTTACCCGACCAAGCTAACTGCCGAACTTTCCCCGGAAAACCCTGCATTACCCAGGGTTCAAAATTGCCCCATTCATTAACAATGAGAGTATTGTCCATATTGCCACAAGCTAAATATTCCCCTTGTGGCGACCAAGCAATTGCACCGGTTGCAGAGGGTACTGATAAAATTTCCGGGTCTTCGTCCCAGTCTTCGCCATGCCAAACTTTGACACCTTTATAGCCGCTAACTGCCAGATATTGAACCATCGGATGCCATGCTAAATCTAAGATAGATGATGAGTCGAAATTCAGCGTTACTTCAACAACATTATCCTCAACATTCCATACTTGAACGTAGCGACCCATACTGAAAGCTAACTGATTGCAGTTGGGACTCCAAGCTAACTTATCAACCCAGACGCGCTGGTTATCCAAATCAGCAATCAATTCCCCAGAATTAACGCGCCAAATTCGCACTTTTCCATCTTGTCCGCCAGCAGCTAGGAATTGACTGTCGCGGGAAAAAGACAAGCAATCGGCTGATTTACCCGTGGCACTTTGTAGCGTTTGCAAGGACAATTCATTAACTGCCGCTACTTTCGCCAGCTTCACTTCGCCCGCAGCGGAACAGACTGCTAAAGTTGTGCCATCCGGCGACCAAGTAACAGCAGTTACGTAGTCAGACAGCATTTCTTTAGCGTGAAATTGCAGGGTTAGTTCGCGGCTGCCGCTCTTTTTTTTTCCCGTTTCTTTTAAACTAGACACCGACGGAAACCCTCTTTCAATTGATTTTCGTTTAAGTCGCGACCGATGAATACAAGCTCGTTTTTTGGAGTTTCTGTAGCTTTCCAAGGTCGATCCGGTCTGCCATCGAACAGCATATGCACTCCTTGAAAAACAAATCTGTTGTTTTCTCCGGCCATATTCAAAATGCCTTTGCTCCGAAAGATATTCGTGCCTTGAGTTCGCAACAATTCGCCGATCCAATCGCTAAATTTGTTGCCATCAATAGCACCGGATTCGACTATTGCTACGGAAGTTACTGTTTCGTCGTGTTCGTGAGTGTGTTCGCCCAAAAAGTCTGGTTCTATTTCTAATGCCCGGTTTAAATCAAATGCTTTGACGCCTAACAAAGCATCCATTTGTAATTCAGCATTGTGAGTACGGTGAATTTTTGCCATTGCATTCATGGCGCGAATTCGCTTTTCTAATTCTGCCAATTCTTCCTCACTCACTAAATCAGTTTTGTTGAGCAAAACTACATCAGCGAATGCAATTTGTTCTTGAGCTTCGTCTGCGTCCCAGTGCTGCCAGATGTGCTTGGCATCAACTACCGTGACAACTGCATCTAGCAGTAATGTGTCCCGCATATCTTCGTCTACAAAAAATGTCTGAATTACGGGTGCAGGGTCGGCTAAACCTGTGGTTTCGATGACTATGTGGTCAAATTTGTCTCGCCGCTTCATTAAGTTGCCGATAATCCGAATTAAATCGCCTCGGACTGTACAGCAAATGCAGCCGTTGTTCATCTCGAAAATTTCTTCATCGGCATCAATTATCAGTTGGTTGTCGATGCCTACTTCGCCGAATTCGTTGACGATGACTGCAACTTTTTTGCCGTGTTCCTCTGTTAAAATACGGTTCAGCAGCGTAGTTTTGCCTGCACCTAGATAGCCCGTGAGAACGGTAACAGGAACTGATTCGATCGCCCCAGCACTCACCATACTTGACCTCGATTAGTGTACAATGATAACCATTATCGTTATTCTACACCAGACTTGCTGCCAGTGGTCACAATATTAAATAATGTTAATAAATTGTTCGTGAGAGCTTGTAGGGGCGAGTTTTACCAATAAAATTTGCTGCAATTCACAATATCGATAAACCCGTCCCTGTCCGATGACACTTAATTGTTAATCATAGCTGCAATTCGATCGCGCTCTAACTCTCGACCGATCAGCACTAATTTGGTTTGGCGGAGTTCCGAAGGTTGCCAAGGGCGATCGTAAAAATATTCTATCCGCGAACCCACACCTTGCAACACCATCCTCATCGGTTTCTTGGGAACCGCCACAAACCCTTTAATCCGATAGATTTCCTCCTGCAGCATCAAGGATTGCAGTTTTTTCACCAATGCTTCAGGTTCAAATTCGCGATCGGCAATAAAGTAAGTTGAGTTAATATCATCATCATGTTCATGTTCCTCCTCAGTGTCGTGGTGACTCGGACGAGACTCCAAATCATCCTCAACGGCCGCATTAAATCCCATTAGCACATCGGGGTTAATTTCGCCCCCTTTGCAGGGCACAATTTTCACACTCGGACGCAACTCTTGCTGCAACCAGCTTTGGACTTTCTGGTGAGTTTCCGCATCTACGCGATCGACCTTCGTTAAAAGTACCATATCGGCACAGGCTAACTGATCTTCAAACAATTCCTCGATCGGAGTTTCGTGATCTAAACTATCATCAGCCTGTCGCTGTGCCATCAAAGCATCCATATCACCGACAAAAGTACCGCTAGCAATAGCTTCGCAATCGACAACAGCAACAACACCATCCACTGTAGCACCAGTGCGAATTTCCGGCCAGCGAAAAGCTTGAATCAAAGGTTTAGGAAGTGCGAGGCCCGAAGTCTCAATTAAAATACAATCAATTTGTTCTCTGCGCTTCAACAATTCCTGCATAGTCGGCAAGAATTCCTCTTGAACAGTGCAGCAAAGACAACCATTTGTTAATTCAACAATATTGCTGCTGACATTTTCTTCTTCGTCGCAAACTTGGCAATCGCGCAGCAGTTCTCCGTCAATTCCAATTTCGCCAAATTCGTTCACCAGAACAGCAATGCGGCGACCTTCATTATTTTGCAATAAGTGGCGAATTAAGGTAGTTTTGCCACTACCGAGAAAACCAGTGATGACAGTAACAGGAATTTTGTGCATTGATAATTTTGTGCTTATTGGGTGATGGGATATCTCGTTCCCAGGCTCTGCCTGGGAATGCTAATCTAGAGGCTCTGCCTCGCTGGAATAAAGGAGCGCTTTTAATACGAGGCAGAGCCTCTGGGTATGCGTCACCTGGCAGAGCCTGGGAACTAGAAGGAAAGGAAAAAAATAAAATCCTTACTACAAACCTATCTAATTTGGTAGTGGTGGAATCTTTGCTAAAACGCCTTTTTTCAGAGCTTGAGGACGCTCAGACCAAGGCAACAAACCGTCCGATTTAGCATAGTATTGACCCGCGCATTCGAGTACAGCCTCGATACTTTCCGACTCATTTGCAGGTAAATCGCCAAACAGATAAGTGTACTTTCCAACAGCAGCAAAAGACACCGCACAAGAGTGACTGCAAGCACTCATGCACTCAACCTCTTGAATCTCAAACTTATCAGAAAACTCCCAATCTTTAGCGAGTTGCGACAAATTTTCCATGAATTGTTGACCGCCGCTTTTACCTTCGCGCTTGCCGTTTTTCCAAACACTAGCGCAAGCAGTGCAAACAAATAGACTGTGCTTTGTGCGTACAGCCGCATTAATTCCATCCATCATCCGTACCTCGCAGATGCGTTCAAAAGTGAGTTAGATATCGGCGGGCATTCTGACTTGAGAAACCACAAGGGTTTCATTACAGTTGCGGGACAGCGCCGGACTTGCACCGAACTTTCCCCGTTTCCTCTAACGGCTGCTCCCCGCTAGAACCGATCGCGAAATCACATCATACCGCACTTGCCGCCAATCGATTTTAGATTTTAGATTTTAGATTGGAGAAAGCCACCCCAGGGATAAATCTGGGGGCTTGTCTAGTAGTTTGTAGGGTGCGCCACAAGCACCCTACAGATTACAAATTATGCAGTTTCGTGCTGTTTGTGCCAAGCGGGATGCCACAGCAATTCCGCAGTCGATCGCTTCTCGACCATTTCAGGAGTAATCATACAGTTAGCCACATCCTTGCGAGAAGGCAACTCGTACATGACATCGAGCATTAACTCTTCTAAAATGCTGCGGAGAGCTCTGGCGCCAGTTTTGCGACGATAGGCTTCCTGGGCTATCGCCCGTAGCGCTTCCGGCTGGAATTCCAACTCCACGCTGTCCATCTTCAACAGCTTTTGATACTGCTTCACCAGCGCATTTCGGGGCTCGGTCAATATCTGCATCAAAGCTGCTTCATCCAGCGGCGAAATCACCGTCACCACCGGTATCCGCCCCACAAACTCAGGAATCAAACCAAACTTGACTAAATCGTCGGGCTGTACCTGCTGCAAAATATCAGCGGCCCGCTTATCCTTCGCCGGCAAAGTTGAGTTGCTGTCGCTTTCTGTTGGCTGAATAAAGCCCAAGGATTTTTTACCCAAACGCTGTTCAACTATTTTTTCCAAACCGACAAAAGCACCGCCACAAATAAATAGAATTTTGCTAGTGTCAACTTGAATAAAATCTTGGTAAGGATGTTTGCGACCGCCTTGCGGGGGAACATTAACCACTGTTCCTTCCAACATTTTTAGCAGCGCTTGCTGCACTCCTTCTCCCGATACATCCCTGGTGATCGAAGTGTTTTCGCTTTTGCGAGCAATCTTGTCAATTTCATCAATATAAATAATGCCCCGCTGCGCCGATTCAACATCAAAATCGGACATTTGCAACAGCCGCAGCAAGATATTTTCTACATCGTCGCCGACATATCCAGCTTCTGTCAGTGTCGTCGCATCGGCTACCGCAAACGGAACTTCGAGCATTTGCGCCAAACTTTGCGCTAACAAAGTTTTGCCACAACCTGTCGGCCCAACTAGCAGGATGTTGGATTTTTGCAATTCTACATCGCTGTCAGGGGAAGACTTGTCGTTATCTTTAGCTTGGTCAACGCTCAAGCGCTTGTAGTGGTTGTAAACTGCTACAGAAAGAACTTTTTTTGCTGAATGCTGGCCGATGACGTGGTTGTCTAAATGCTGCTTAATGTCTGTCGGTTTGGGAATTTGAGCTAAAACGATTTTCGATTTGTTCGATCGACCCGGACGCCGCGTTCCTTGTCCCTGAGACTCTCGCACCTCTGATTGGGGAATCTGTTGACCAATTGTTTTACTGGAGTCAAAGAACTCCTCCTCTAAAATTTCATTGCACAGTTCCACGCATTCATCGCAAATGTAGACGCCGGGCCCAGCTATTAACTTGCGGACGTACTCCTGGGACTTGCCGCAAAAGGAGCATCTGAGATGGGAGTCATATTTTGACATATTTGCCTCTTAATTTACGGTTGCGGTTGCTTGTTTTGACTGGGGAAGTTGCCGCGGGAGCGACCTTAGCTTTGCCCTAGAAGGGTTTCCCGATCGGACACCCAAGCCTGTCAAGCTTCGCGCTCTCTGCTTCTAAGTTAACACTTTTGAGGCTTTAGTCATTAGTCATGAGTCATTCGAGCAAATTTGAATTTTTCATTTTCACTTAAAAATAAAGTGGCACGGGCTTACCATTTTTTGTATCCCAAAAATTTTCCCGACATAATTATTTTCACTCGATCGCCTTTTGGGTCTGCTTCTTTCTCGACATCCAAAGTAAAGTCGATCGCGCTCATAATCCCGTCACCAAATTTTTCGTTAATCACTGCTTTGAGTGGCATCCCGTAAACCTGCATAATTTCATAGAAACGATAAATCAGGGGGTCAACCGGAACCGAGGATTCCAAAGAGCCTTTTAAGGGAGGTTCACAGAGAACCGCAGCCGTCTCGCTATCTAGTCCCAAAGCCGAGATAATTTTCTCGGCTTCATCTGCTGATGCGGTAGCTTGACGGTAAATAACCGCCGCAATCCAAACTTCGTCGCGCCCCAAAACTTTTTCCAAATCTGCAAAACTAATTCCCTTAGCTTTTTTAGCCGCCAAAAGCTTTTCTGTAATTCCTGAAATTGCCATTAAATATTCTCCCCTTCACTCCAGTGTCAGATGTGAAATATCTCTCATGTTTTGGGGATTTTGTCAATACCAAGTGGAGAAAAAAATCGAATTGATAGCTCGGATTATCAGCAAAAGCTGCTCTCGTCAACCCACAACTCATACAATTTGAGATTTGAGATTTGAGATGTTAGGTTGGCAATGACTGATGACTATCAGGGTTTGGAGCTAGTCAACAGTTGCATTCTTTTTTCCAACTGGTATCACTATTGATACAACTGATAAATCCTAAAATAACTCATAACTGCCCTGTGGCAATGGTACAGTTGGCAGTATATGTAATAAAAGTTACACAGGCCAAGGCATTCGGCATTGGGCAAACGGCGGAATTTTGAGCGTGCTAGCCTGAAGCTCAATCCTCGATCACGCAGCCACAGCCCCTTTACCACTCAAAACCGACAACTGACAAAAGTATGGAGATTCAGACCAAAGATTACACGATCCAGTACGATCGCGCTACGCAAACAGTCACCTGTAGCGGCTCGTTCCGACTCAGCCAGGCGGAAGAATACGAACCGATCGTCGATCTGCTCAACGAAGTGGCTGACTCCTGCCCAAACACCGTTACTCTAGACTTGCGAAAGCTAGAATTTTTAAATAGTTCTGGAATTAATATTGTCTCAAAATTTGTGATCAAAGTGCGCCAGCAAAAAAATATTCAAATCGCCATCAAAGGTTCTAAACAGATCCCCTGGCAGATAAAATCCCTGAAGAACTTGCAGCGGCTGATGCCTTCCTTGCACTTAGAATTGGAATAGTAGCGAAAAAGGTAAAGATGAATCCCCGGCTAAGTGGGGGAACCAGGATGAGGGTGGCTGAAGTTAATCGGAATAAGTCATAGTTAAACTAGCACAAAACCCTAAAAAACTTCAGAACCGACTAAAAATTACCAATTTTCAATTGCTATGCAGGAAGAACCATCGACAGAACAGCTACTTTTCGACGTTCAACGGCTGAGTGCGGAACTTGAAAACTTGAAGCGCGAAAAGGTTGACCTAGAACTTTTGCTGGAGACTACCACCGAACATTCAGATACGATGGAAGCTCACTTGCTGAGCAAAGCTGAGTTGGCCCTGCGTTCCAGCGAAGAGCAGTTTCGGGCGATTGCCTCGGCAACTCCTGTGCCGATATTAGTTTCTCGCCTCGGTGACGGCTTAATTCTGTATGCGAACGCTCAATTGGCTTCTCTCCTGAACATACCGCTAGAAAAATTGATCGGCTGCTGCACTCCAGACTTTTACTTCAACCCTGCCGATCGCCCAAAGGTACTTGAGGCACTTGCTAAAGACGGATACCTCCAAAACTACGAAATTCACTGCAAAAAATCAGACGGCACCGCTTTCTGGGCGATGATCTCGGTTCAGTCGCTGGTGTTTAACGGGCAGCAGACGGCATTGTGCGCCTTGTACGACCTCACCCAGCGCAAGGAAGCAGAACAAACCCTCCAAGAAAGCGAAAAGCGGCTCCGCCGCCAGAGTTTGGCTTTGTTGCAGCTAGGTAGGCAGAGGACTCTCAACAGCGGTGCGCTGAATGTGGGAATTCGCGAAATTACCGAGGCTGCAGCCCGGACTTTGGATGTGGAAAAAGTCAGCGTCTGGCTTTACAACCATGGAAGATTTGGAACTCGCTACCCCAGCGATCAGCAGCTAAATTTTACGGAGAGAGTGATCGCCCACAACCAAACAGAGCCACTCGATACAGACGGCACCCCCCGAGAGCAAAACGAGGGGGTTAATCATTCTAAGTTTAAAGTCCCCAACCTCAAATTAGTTTGTCTCGACTTGTACGATCGCACCCAGGAGAATCATTTGAGCCGGGAGTCCATATCGGCAAGCGATTTAAATTTATCAATTTTAGATGTGGAAGGCGACACACCGGGCGAAAATTTGCGATCGGACAATGGTTTAGAACCTACGACAAAGACTCAAAACTCTCTACAGACAAATTTGTCTCACTCATCTTCGCTAGCCGAACATTCCGCTGTGCTGCCAAATGCCAGCAAGCCCAATTCATCCATATTAAATGTAGCAATTAGGCTGGGCGGTCAGATCGTGGGCATCCTCTCTCTGGAACATATCGGCGCGCCCCGCCAGTGGGCTCTGGAGGAGCGCACCTTCGCCGATTCTTTGGCAAATTTGGTAGCGCTGGCGATCGAAGGATTTGAGCGCCAGCGGGCTCAGGAAGCACTCTCCAAAGCCAAAGCGCAGCTAGAAATGACCGTCGATCAGCGCACCACTCAACTCACCACCGCCAATAAACTGCTCCGCATCGAAATTGCCGAGCGCAAAAGAGCCGAAATAGCCTTGCAAGAAGCCTTACACAAAGCTGAAGCAGCTTCGAGAGCTAAAAGCACTTTTTTAGCCAATATGAGCCACGAGCTGCGGACGCCGCTCAACGCGATTATCGGTTACAGCGAAATGCTACAAGAAGAAGCACGAGAATCGGGACTCGAAGACATCATTCCCGATACCCAAAAAATTTATAACGCCGGCAAACACCTGCTGACTTTAATTAACGATATTCTAGACCTTTCTAAGATAGAAGCCGGACGGATGGAGCTTTATTTAGAAAAATTTGACCTCAGTAATTTAATAGAAGAAGTCGTTGCAACTTTGCACCCTTTGGTAGAAAAAAATCACAATCAATTGCAAGTTTCTTGCTCGGAAAATTTGGGAGTGATGTATGCAGATTTGACTAAAGTCCGGCAAATTCTCTTCAATTTGCTCTCGAATGCCCTGAAGTTTACCGAAGGTGGAACGGTGCTGTTGAGCGCGACTCGCGAACCAGCAGGCAGCAGCGATTGGGTTTATTTGCAGGTATCTGATACGGGGATTGGAATGTCGGCAGAACAGCAGCAGGGTTTGTTTCAACCTTTTATTCAAGGGGACGCTTCGACTACTCGCAAGTACGGTGGCACCGGTTTAGGATTGGCCATTAGCCGCTTGTTTTGCCAGATGATGGGCGGCGATATCACTGTTGAGAGTGAGTTGGAAATTGGCTCTACTTTTACTGTTCATTTAAAAACAAAGGTGGATATTAGTTAAAAGCAAGTTCGGCAACTAGCAATGTAGGGGATTTAAGGGATTTAAGGGGTGGGGGTTTTTCCAGAAATTGTGTACCGGATTTAACGGATTTAACGGATAGCAAAAGATGGAAGAATTTCCCCATTACTAATTTTCCCATTACCAATTAAGCTGTTGTACCTTTAAATAGGGTATAATAAAAATTAAGTTTAGTCAATTTTTACAAAAATGCCAGCCAAAAACC